>DATMEI010000709.1:0-2232 GCA_035556995.1 Streptomyces sp. | reverse complement strand
CCCCACGCCCGCAGGGCGTGGGTGCGGTTCGGGGCGGTGCCTCGTACGAGTGACGGGCGTCGTTCCCGGCCCGCGGGAGGAGGTGGGCGAAATCCAGCCTCGCCGGCGTTTGAGGCGCGGGGTTCGGGGCAGCGCCCCGACGAGGCCCGGCTTCGAGGCCCGGCACCGCCCACGGCGCGGCCGAGCCCGGCGCAGTGGGGACTGCGCCGGGTCCTCGTTCCGCCGACGTGGGCGTCAGCCCGCCTTGCGGGCCTCCATGCGGGCCTTGCGGGCCGCGAGCTTCTCGTCGAACTTGGACGCCTCGGAGTCGAGACCGCCCATGTACAGGCCGAGCTCTTCCTGCGCCTTGAGACCCTCCGGGCCGAGGCCGTCGATCTCCATGACCTTCAGGAAGCGCAGGACCGGCTGCAGGACGTCGTCGTGGTGGATCCGCATGTTGTAGATCTCGCCGATGGCCATCTGCGCAGCGGCCCGCTCGAAACCGGGCATGCCGTGTCCGGGCATCCGGAAGTTGACGACGACGTCGCGCACCGACTGCATCGTCAGGTCGGGGGCGATCTCGAAGGCCGCGCCCAGCAGGTTGCGGTAGAAGACCATGTGCAGGTTCTCGTCGGTCGCGATCCGCGCCAGCATCCGGTCACAGACCGGGTCGCCGGACTGGTGTCCGGTGTTGCGGTGCGAGACGCGGGTGGCGAGCTCCTGGAAGGCGACATAGGCCACCGAGTGCAGCATCGAGTGACGGTTGTCCGACTCGAAGCCCTCCGCCATGTGCATCATCCGGAACTCTTCGAGCTTGTCCGGGTCGACGGCGCGTGAGGTGAGCAGGTAGTCGCGCATCACGATGCCGTGGCGGCCCTCCTCCGCGGTCCAGCGGTGCACCCAGGTGCCCCAGGCGCCGTCGCGGCCGAAGAGGGAGGCGATTTCGTGGTGGTAGCTGGGGAGGTTGTCCTCGGTCAGCAGGTTCACGACCAGGGCGATCTTGCCGATGTCGGTGACCTTGGACTGCTCAGGCTCCCAGGCCTGGCCGTCCTCGAAGAAGCCGGGGAAATTGCGGCCGTCGGTGAACGGGACGTACTCGTGCGGCATCCAGTCCTTGGCGACCTTGAGATGGCGGTTCAGTTCCTTCTCCACCACCTCCTCCAGCGCGAACAGCAGTCGGGCGTCTGTCCACGCGTCCGAACTGCCGAGTTGGGGAGAGGTGATCGTCACGGGTGCTCCTGGGGACGGGAGAGTTGTTACCTACGGATTCGTAGGTTACGTGACCGTAGGTTAAGGCGGCAGTAAGCCTTGAACCAAGTCCGTCTCCGTAATGTCCAACTACGTTCAGTTATGTGTGCAGGTCGCGGAGGCGTACCGAGAGGCAGGTCACGCAGCCTTCGAGCTTCTCGAACTCGCTGATGTCCACCACGACCGGCTCGTAGCCGAGATCCGTGAACAGTTCCGCCGTCTTCGGCGCACTCGCGGCCATCAGCAGCCTCCCGTCGCCGAGCAGCACCACATGGGCGCCCGCCTCCTCCGGGACCGGGAGATGGCGGGGGAAGACGGTCGGGGTGTCGATCAGGGGCGCGTATCCGATCACCGTGGAGTCCGGCAGCGCGGTCACGGCGGATTTCAGATGCAGCACCTTGCTCACCGGTACGGCCACGATCCGGGCGCCGAGCGGCTCGAACGCGGCCCGCAGCTGCTGCACACCGGCCGCGTTCGTACGGCCGCCGCGGCCCACATAGATCGTGTCGCCGACCTTGAGGACATCGCCGCCGTCCAGGGTGCCCGGCTCCCACACCCAGTTCACCGAACAGCCGAGGCGTGCCACCGTCTCCTCGACCGCCGCCGTCTCCGGCCTGCGGGACTCGGCGCCGGGGCGGGCGATCAGGGCGACATTGCGGAACACCACCACGGTGTCCTCGATGAAGACGCCGTCCGGACAGTCGTCCGCCGGGGCGGTCTCGACCGTCTCCCAGCCGTTCACGCGCAGCGCCTCGGTGTAGTTCTCCCACTGGATGAGCGCGAGATCGGCGTCCACGGCGGAACGCTCGACATGGGTGACAAGCCCCTCGGCGAGACGTGGGCTCGGGCGGCGGATCAGGGCTTTCCTACTGGGCACGGGGGAGTCTCCAGGTGTCGGGCGGTGGCGCCCATCATTACCAGGCGTGCTGGAGCGATGGAATCCCCGACGAGCCACCGCTCCGCCGCACGTCCCCTGGTCGATCACGTCATTCCGAAGCCCTCCTG
>DATMEI010000708.1:0-3923 GCA_035556995.1 Streptomyces sp. | reverse complement strand
GGCCCTTGATGATGTCGAGGACGGGGCCGCCTTCGGTCTCCGCGTCCCCTTCCACGACGCCGAAGGCGACGTTTCCGTCGAGGGAGAATCTTGCGATGCGCACGGGTCGATGTGCCCTTCACTGGCTGGACAGGGGTTACGGCGATCCAGCGTATGCCACGCGGGGCGGCGGTGGCCGTCGCGGGCCTTCACCCCGGGGCTCCGGCCCGGACCGCCGGTAACGGGGCCGCGGGGGGCCGCCTGCGGCGGGCACGGGGCGTGGTCGTGGGAAGAGAGGGGCCCTCAACTGTCGACCCCCCTCGTGGCAGGCGCGTTCAGCCTCGGGTGCCGGGCCGGGTGCGGGCATGAAAAACCCCCGTCGCGTGGACGGGGGTTCGGGCGCACGCCGCGGAGGCGTCAGCGCAGGCGGGCCATCAGCGCGTGCTCGACCAGGGTGATCAAAGCGCTCTTGGCGTCCGAGCGGTGGCGCGCGTCGGTGATGATGATGGGGGCGTCCGGGCCGATCTGCAGAGCCTCGCGGACCTCTTCCGGCGTGTACGGCTGGTGCCCGTCGAAGCCGTTCAGCGCGATCACGAAAGGCAGACCGGAGTTCTCGAAGTAGTCCACAGCCGGGAAACAGTCCGCCAGGCGGCGGGTGTCGACCAGCACCACCGCGCCGATCGCACCCCGGACCAGGTCGTCCCACATGAACCAGAAACGGTCCTGACCGGGCGTACCGAACAGGTACAGGATCAGATCCTGGTCGAGAGTGATGCGGCCGAAGTCCATAGCCACCGTGGTGGTGGTCTTGTCGGCGGTGTGGGTCAGGTCGTCGATCCCGGCCGAAGCCGAAGTCATCACGGCCTCCGTGCGCAGCGGATTGATCTCCGACACGGCACCCACGAAGGTCGTCTTGCCGACACCGAAGCCGCCAGCCACCACGATCTTCGCGGAGGTGGTGGAACGGGCAGCAGCGCCGCCGCTAGAGCTTCCGAAGTCCACTGAGCACCCTTTCGAGCAGTGTCACGTCTGGCTGGCCGTCGGCGTTGGTGTCGTCGCCGCCGGGCTGGTGGATGGCGACGAGTCCGGCCTCTGCCAGGTCGGCGACGAGGATACGGGCGACGCCGAGGGGAATGGAGAGAAGTGCGGAGATCTCAGCTACCGATTTGATCTCGTAGCACAGACGGCAGATCCGCTGATGCTCGGGCAACTGGCCCTGGAGCCTGGCGGGTTCAGCCGATGTGTGCACCAGCGCCTCGATGGCGAGCTGGTACCGGGGACGGGTCCGACCACCCGTCATGGCGTACGGGCGCACGAGCGACTGCTGCTCGACGCGGCCACCCTGACCGCCCTTATCGGTACGGGGCGCCGGCTGTACGGGCTGAATGCGGGGCGGAGGCCCCTGGTCGTACTGTCGCCCGCCGTTCTGCTGGTCGTAGCGGCGCTCGTACAGACCGTCGTCGAACTGCGGCGGCTGCTGCCTCTGCGGCGGCGGCTGCGGGGGCTGCTGCTGTCGCCTCGGCGGCGGCTGAGGCTCGTCACGCGACTGGGCACCTACGTGCCTGCTGGGCGTCGAGGGGAAGTTGAACCGCTTCGGGCGCGCGTTCTCATGACCACTGCCGTACGACGACGGGCCGCCTGGGGGCATTGTCACGTTTCCTCCTCCGACTCACGGACGTGCGTGCCACATTCTTCCGTCCTGCTCCAGCTCCATCAGCGAGCACCTGCATCCCTCGCACCTTATGGCCAGGAGCCGCAACGCGCACTGCCTGACTACTGGTTGAGAACTAGTTGAGCAGGCTGCCTTGCAGTTCAGCGCGGAGGTCCGGGGTCAGAACCGTGCCCGCGCGATCAACGAGAAGTGCCATCTCGTAGCCGACAAGACCGATGTCGGCATCGGGATGTGCAAGGACTGCCAAGGCCGAACCGTCGGAGATGGACATGATGAAGAGAAATCCCCTCTCCATCTCCACAACTGTCTGGTTCACACTGCCGCCCTCGAAGATGCGGGAGGCTCCGGCTGTGAGTGAGGTCAGCCCGGAGGCGACCGCTGCCAACTGGTCGGCGCGGTCCCGGGGGAAGCCCTCGGACATCGCGAGCAGAAGTCCGTCCGCGGAGACCACCACCGTGTGCGACACACCTGGGGTGTTGTCCACGAAGTTGGTGATCAACCAGTTCAGGTTCTGCGCCGCCTGGCTCATCGGGCTCACACTAACGCTCCTGATCGTAGGTGCTGCCGGGGCCGTAGCCCTGTCGGTCATTCTGGGGGGCGTCACCCGCATTACGCCCTCGGCGGACACCGCGGTGCAGGTTACTGAGCCTGCCACGGATGTCTTCCGGGGCACGGGAGACCGAGGGGCCACCCTGCGAGTTCGATTCAGCGGTGCCCTCGACCAGGTTGGCTCTGGGCACCCGCCGGGGGAGGCCGGACGGTGTCGTGCCACCGGCCTGCGGTTCACGCAGCCGGCCCGCCCGGTTCCAGCGCTCGTCGTTGGCCGAACGCCATTCCTCGGAAGCTTCCGCTTGAGGCTGGTGCTGCTGGTGTTGCGCTTCCGATCCCGCCTCCTGCGACGACCGCACCGGCTCCCGACGCGGGAGACCAGCGCCGGTCGTGGAGCGATAGTCACTCGGGGCGGGACCCGGACGGTCGAAGCCTACGGGGTCACTGCCGTTCTCGTGAACGCCCGCAGCAGATTCCGGTTCTGGTTCTTGACGGCCGTACTGGCCCCTGTGGGAGGGCATTTGGTCCTGCTCGTACGGGCCGCTCGGCTGCTCGTACGGGCTGCTCGGCTGCTGGTACGAGGAAGGCTCCTCGTACCCGGAGGGCTGCTCGTAGGGAGACGGCTGCTCGAACGAGGGCTGCCGAAAGCGCTGTTCCTCGAACGAGCGGGGCCGTGGCGGCAGGGGTGGCTGCTGCGGCTGCTGCCACTGCTGCTGCTTACCCCACTGCTGCTGGTCCCTCTGCTGCTGGTCCTCCTGCGGCGGTTCCTGCCGCTGGTCGCCCCGGGCCTCCAGCGCCTCCCGGCGCTCGTCACGCATGAGCGAGCGGCCGATCGGATCGAGGGAGGAGACGTCGTCGGGGACCTCGTAACGGCCGTCGTCGAAGCCGAGTTCGGCAGCGGAACGGGAGCCGGCGGGCTGCCCGTACTGCTGCTGAAGCTGAGGCGGCTGCGGCGGCCGGGGCTGCTCCGGCATGATCCGGGAGACGGTGAAGTCCTCGTAGGACTCCTCCTCGCCGCCGCCACCACGCGTGATCGCTTCGGGAAGCATGACCAGGCAGGTCGTGCCGGCCTGCTCACCGGAGGGCCGCAGCTGTACGCGGATGCCGTGCCGGTCGGCCAGGCGGCCGACGACGAACAGGCCCATCCGCCGGGCGAGGCTGGCGTCCACCGTGGGCGGGTGGGCGAGCTTGTGGTTGATGTCCGCGAAGTCCTCGGCAGTCAGGCCGATGCCCTTGTCGTGGATCTCGACCACGACACGGCCGTCGGGAAGCCGGGTCGCGGTGACGAAGACCTTGCTCTGCGGGGAGGAGAAGGTGGTGGCGTTCTCCAGCAGCTCGGCGAGCAGATGCACGAGGTCGTTGACGACATGGCAGTGGATCTCGCTCTCCGGGATGCCCGAAAGCTCGATGCGCTCGTAGTGCTCCACCTCGGAGGAGGCGGCGCGCAGTATGTCGACCAGCGGCACCGGCTCGTTCCAGCGGCGGCCGGGCTCCTCACCTGCGAGGACGAGGAGGTTCTCGCCGTTGCGCCGCATGCGGGTGGCCAGGTGGTCGAGCCGGAAGAGGCTCTCGAGCTGGTCGGGGTCGGCCTCGTTGTTCTCCAGGTCGGAGATGAGACCGAGTTGCCGCTCGATGAGGCCCTGGTTGCGGCTGGAGAGGTTCGTGAAGATGGCATTGACGTTTCCTCGCAGCAGCGCCTGCTCCGCCGCCAGACGCACTGCCT
>DATMEI010000707.1:0-2626 GCA_035556995.1 Streptomyces sp. | reverse complement strand
GCAGGAGGTTCCGCGCCCCACCGCTGCGCTGCGCCGGCGCCACGAGCGGTATCGCCCGCCGTGAACCCCCGTCAGCCGCGTGGAATCCCCGGCCGGAACGGTCACTTCCGCCCCCGCGAGGAAGAGAAACCGGGGGTAGGGCCGAACACCGGACCGAAGGCCGTCCCCCGCGTGTGAAAGCGCCTAGACCAACGCATTGCTGCATAAAATCGGGCAGAAACGTCCCAGTACCCCGTGATTCGGCGTGCGGTTGTCCGCGGAGAGCACGTCCTCCCGACGTCGTCCGAGGAGCCCGCCCGCTCACGGCTTACGGAAAGGAGGCAGCTGAATGGCTGCCACTACTGCTCGTCGCGTACGGATCGCCGCCACGGCTTCCGCCGTCCTCCTGGGCGGTTCGCTCCTGGGAGCGAGCGGTGCCGAGGCGAACGACTCCGCCGTCGCGGCACACCCGCACAAGCCTTACGGCATCGTCACCGCCAAGTCCGGGCTGAACGTCCGTCAGTACCCGAGCACGGACTCCTCGGTGAAGTACGTCCTGCCCTACCGCGCCGAGCGGGGCCTGGACTGCAAGATCCGCGCCCAGGTCATCGACCACAACCCCTTCTGGTACAAGCTGCGTGACAGCAACTACTGGGTGAGCGCCCGCTACGTGCACAACGTCGGCCACGTGAAGCTGTGCAAGGACAAGTACCCCTCGGCCCTGACCAACAGCGCGAAGGCGCAGAAGGCCATGGGCTGACGGTGCGGGCGCGCCGCTGACCGCTCACGACGGGTCAGCGGCCGGCCGGCTGAGGCGCTGACAGCTCCTCGAAGACGGCCGTGTTCAGTGTGAAGGCGCGCCTGCATTCGCCGACGATGCTTCTCTTCTCCTGATCGTCGGCCGGTACCGCGTCCAGCAGTTCGCGGTACCCCCGCTTGAAGGCGGCGGGGTTCGGAATGTCCTCGAAGACATAGAACCGGACCCCGTCGCCTTTGCGTGTGAAGCCCCAGGTCTTCTCCGCGGTCGAGCGGATGACCTGGCCTCCGGAGAGGTCGCCGAGGTAGCGGGTGTAGTGATGGGCGACGTAGCCGCCCGGCCAGTCGCGGGCGACCTCCGCGATGCGGTCCGCATAGCTTGCCGTCGAGGTGAGCGGCGTGAGCGTCGTACGCCAGGCGGACGTGCCGTGGAGATGGTCGAGGTCGCGTTCCAGCGAGGGGAGGCGGAACAGCTCCCGTCGTACGAACGGCCCCGCGACCGGGTCGTCGCAGAGCTTGACCGCCGCTTCCTCCAGTGCCCGGTAGACGAACCACAGCTGCTCGGTGTAGCGCACGAATGCCGCCCTCCCGAGCCTGCCGCCGAGCATGTCGCTCATGAACGACGCGTTCTCCGCCTCCGTGTGCTGCGCCTGCGAGGCGTCACGGATGAGGGCGGAGAAGGGGTGTGCCGGCAGCTGTGGCTGTGGGGTCATGACCCCATCCTTTACCGACAGGGTGTCGGGAAAACCTTCGGCGGGTGGCGTGATGCCCCGGCTCCGGGATTCCGTCAGGGCAGGGTGAGGATGTCTGCGCCGGACGCGGTCACGACCAGGGTGTGCTCGAACTGGGCCGTGCGCCTGCGGTCCTTGGTGACGACCGTCCAGCCGTCCTCCCACATGTCCCACTCGTACGTGCCCAGCGTCAGCATCGGCTCGATGGTGAAGGTCATCCCCGGCTTCATCACCGTCGTGGCCCGCTCGTCGTCGTAGTGCGGGATGATCAAGCCGGAGTGGAACGAGGTGTTGATGCCGTGGCCGGTGAAGTCACGCACGACTCCGTAGCCGAAGCGCTTGGCGTACGACTCGATGACGCGGCCGATGATGTTGACCTGACGGCCCGGCCGTACGGCCTTGATGGCGCGGTTGAGCGCTTCGCGGGTGCGCTCGACGAGAAGTGAGGACTCCTCGTCGACGTCGCCGCACAGATAGGTGGCGTTGGTGTCGCCGTGCACTCCGCCGGTGAAGGCGGTCACGTCCAGGTTCACGATGTCGCCGTCGCGCAGGACGGTCGAGTCGGGGATGCCGTGGCAGATGACCTCGTTGACCGAGGTGCACAGGGACTTGGGGAACTGCCGGTAGCCGAGAGTGGAGGGGTAGGCCCCGTGATCGCACATGTAGGCGTGCGCGACCTCGTCGAGCTTGTCGGTGGTGACGCCCGGTGCGATGTGCTGCGCGGCCTCTTCCAGCGCCCGTGCGGCGATACGGCCCGCGGCCCGCATCTTCTCGAGCGTCTCTTCGTCCTGCGCCTCGGGCCCGGTGTACGGCGTGGGCGCGTCCTTGCCGACGTACTCGGGACGCGGGATCGACGCGGGGACGGCGCGGTGCGGGGAGAGTTCGCCGGGGGAGAGCAATGACTGGCCAGACATGTGCGCGAGTCTAACTGTGGTACGGCACGGGCTCAGGGGGGAGCATGACGGTATGGCTCTCTTCAAGCGCAAGACGGCGCCCGGGAAACCCGGCGAGTGGTACTTCTGCCTCCAGCACAACAAGGTCGAGGAGGGCCCGGAGTGCCCGGCCAAGGACCGCATGGGCCCTTACGGCACCGCTGCGGAGGCCGCCCGCGCCATGGAGACCGCGCAGGAGCGCAACAGCGAGTGGGAGAACGACCCGCG
>DATMEI010000706.1:0-3991 GCA_035556995.1 Streptomyces sp. | reverse complement strand
TACCGCTTTCCCGCCTTACGGAAACGGGAGAAGAGCTTCTTCCCGTCCTCGCCGGCACCGTCCCAGGAGAAGACCACGAACTGCGGTGGTTTCTCACCCTTGGCGAGTTTCCTGGACGTCGGCTGGTTCGGCTGGCGACCGGTCAGCGATGTCGAACCGTCCCCGATGACGCGGGCCTGCTGCGCCGCCTTCTCCTCGGGTGCGGACTTGCCGTGACGTTCCGGGCTTCCCGTGGTGTCGGCGGAACAACCGCTCATCACAGCAGTGAGGGCCATTCCCGCCGATATGCCCACGAGCCACTGTCGAGTGGCTGTCATCGGATCACCTCATCCTTGTCCTTGTCTCTCCGTAACGGATCAACTCCGGTACGTGAGTCAAACGTTGCATCTCACGCAAATCCGGCAACTTGGACAAGGGCTTGGGGTGACTTCTTCACCCCTTGGGAGGAACGGGCGTCCCGCACGTCACGCCGCAGCTCAGGAAGCCTTTGCGTGGCATTACGATTCGTTTACCAGTCATTGAGAGTATGCAGACGAACACGCTCCGTATGCATTGCCGAGGGTTCGTGACGCCCTTCCGGGATGCGGTGCTCGTCCTCAGTGCTCCGACTGAGACGCGGCGCAGCGGCGCAGCGGGTCATGGATCAGGCACGCGAAGGGACAAGGCCAGTGGTGAAGTCGGACGGCCCGGGCCGGGGTCTGGGTCAACTCCTCGGCGGCGTGAGGCACTTCCAGCAGGTCACGGCTCCGCTCGTACGGGAGAAGCTGGCCCGGCTCGCCAGGGACGGGCAACGCCCCTCGCAGCTCTTCCTCGCATGCGCCGACTCCCGTCTCGTCACCAGCATGATCACCTCAAGTGGCCCTGGTGACCTCTTCGTTGTCCGCAACGTCGGCAACCTGGTGCCGGCGCCGGACGTGGAGGGCGCGGGAGGGACGGACGAGTCGGTGGCGGCGGCCATCGAGTACGCGGTGAAGGTGCTGCAGGTCGAGTCCGTCACGGTGTGCGGGCACTCGGGCTGCGGGGCGATGCAGGCGCTGCACGCATCCGACATGGGCGACGCAGATGCCTCCGTCCCCTCCGATGCGTCCGCCGGACCCGGGGGCGAACCGCTCGCCGGGTCGCCGCTCAGCCGCTGGCTGCGGCACGGGCGGCCGAGCCTGGAACGCAGGGCGGTACGGCGGGAGGGCCCGGGTGCGCCCAGGTTCGCCGAGCGCGCCACCACGGACGAGCTCGAAGCGCTCTGCCTGAACAACATCGTGCAGCAGCTCGAACACCTGCGGGCCCACGAGTGCGTGACCGGACGCCTGAGGGAGGGGACACTCGAACTGCACGGGATGTACTTCGATGTGGGGCATGCACAGGCGTACGTCCTGACTGCTCCCGAAAACGACGAGGCGGTCTTCACGCCCGTACACCCGCAGAGCCGGGAAAGCGCGTAGCGGCAGCGGCCGGGGGCACACAAAGGCGTGGAGCCTTCTCCAGGAGGGCTTCGCTCACCACCCGGGGTGCCGTACGAGCATCCGCCGGCGCGAGGCCGGGAACGCGCGCATGACAGGTCTAAACCAATTCTGTCGTCAACCCTTGTCACAACGGCGCAACGGCTGATGAGCTGTACCCAAGGTCCAAGGTCCGGGGCCTGTGGAGGACACAACAGACACCCTGGGAAAGGGAGATGTCGTGAGCAACGAAAGCCTGGCCAATCTGCTCAAGGAAGAGCGGAGGTTCGCGCCGCCCGCCGATCTCGCTGCCGAAGCCAATGTCACCGTTGCGGCGTACGAGCAGGCGAGGACTGATCGGCTGGGCTTCTGGGCCGAGCAGGCACGCCGCCTGAGCTGGGGCAAGGAGCCGACCGAGACGCTCGACTGGTCCAACCCGCCGTTCGCCAAGTGGTTCAAGGACGGCAAGCTCAACGTCGCCTACAACTGCGTGGACCGGCACGTCGAAGCCGGCAACGGCGACCGGGTCGCGGTCCACTTCGAGGGCGAGCCGGGTGACTCCCGCAGCCTCACCTACGCCGAACTCCAGCGCGAAGTCTCCAAGGCCGCGAACGCGCTCACGGAACTGGGCGTTCAGGCCGGAGACCGTGTCGCGGTCTACATGCCGATGATCCCGGAGACGGTGGTCGCGATGCTGGCGTGCGCCCGTATCGGCGCCCCGCACTCGGTGGTCTTCGGCGGCTTCTCCGCCGACGCGCTGGCCACCCGTATCGAGGACGCCGACGCCCGCGTCGTCATCACCTCGGACGGCGGCTACCGCAAGGGCGCCGCCAGCGCCCTCAAGCCCGCCGTCGACGAAGCGCTGACGAGGCCCGGCACCGAAAAGGTGCGAAACGTACTGGTCGTCCGGCGCACCGGTCAGGACGACATCGACTGGACCGACGAGCGCGACGTGTGGTGGCACGACGTGGTCGACCGTCAGAGCGACCAGCACACGCCGGAGAGCTTCGACGCCGAACACCCGCTCTTCATCCTCTACACCTCGGGCACCACCGGTAAGCCCAAGGGCATCCTGCACACCACCGGCGGCTATCTGACGCAGGTCGCGTACACCCACCACGCCGTCTTCGACCTCAAGCCGGAGAAGGACGTCTACTGGTGCACGGCCGACGTCGGCTGGGTCACCGGTCACTCCTACATCGTCTACGGGCCGCTTGCGAACGGCGCCACGGAGGTGCTGTACGAGGGCACGCCGGACACCCCGCACAAGGGCCGCTGGTGGGAGATCGTGCAGAAGTACGGCGTCTCCATCCTCTACACGGCCCCGACCGCGATCCGCGCCTGCATGAAGTGGGGCGACGACATCCCGGCCAAGTTCGACTTGTCGTCGCTGCGCGTCCTGGGCTCCGTCGGCGAACCGATCAACCCCGAGGCGTGGGTCTGGTACCGCCACCACATCGGCGGCGACCGTACGCCCGTCGTGGACACCTGGTGGCAGACGGAGACCGGCGGAGTCATGGTCAGTCCGCTCCCGGGCGTCACCGAGACCAAGCCGGGCTCGGCGCAGCAGGCGCTGCCGGGCATCTCCGCGACCGTCGTGGACGACGAGGCCAAGGAGGTGCCCAACGGCGGGGGCGGCTATCTGGTGCTCACGGAGCCCTGGCCTTCGATGCTGCGCACGATCTGGGGCGACGACCAGCGCTTCCTGGACACCTACTGGTCGCGTTTCGAGAACAAGTACTTCGCGGGCGACGGCGCGAAGAAGGACGACGACGGCGACATCTGGCTGCTGGGCCGGGTCGACGACGTCATGCTCGTGTCCGGGCACAACATCTCCACCACGGAGGTCGAGTCGGCGCTCGTCTCGCACCCGAAGGTCGCCGAGGCCGCGGTCGTCGGAGCGACGGACCCGCAGACGACGCAGGCCATCTGCGCCTTCGTCATCCTGCGCGGCACAGCTTCGGAGGACGAGGGCCTGGTGGAGGAGCTGCGCCAGCACGTCTCGAAGCAGCTCGGTCCGATCGCCAAGCCCAGGAAGGTCCTGCCGGTCGCGGAGCTGCCCAAGACCCGCTCCGGCAAGATCATGCGGCGGCTCCTCCGGGACATCGCGGAGAACCGTGAGCTCGGTGATGTGAGCACGCTGACGGACTCCTCCGTCATGGCGCTGATCCAGGACAAGCTGCCGAGTGCGGCGAGCGAGGACTGAGCCGGGCCTGCGCGCGTACGGCAAACGGGAGGGGCATCCGGCACCGGCCGGATGTCCCTCTCCGCGTTTCGCGACCGGGGACGCCGTCGCCCGTACGCTTCGTCAACACCACGGGAACCGGACGAGCTTGTCGTAGTGCCCTCCTGGGCACACGTGCCGCACGATGGTCCGGCATGATCTGACGGGCGAGCAGCCGATTCGATGGAGAGGGAGACACTGATGAGTTCTGCCGACGACGGCCGCAGTCTCGGCCAGTTGGTCGCCTCGGCCACGGCCGAGTTGTCCGGACTGGTGCACGACGAGATCGCGCTGGCCAAGGCCGAGATCCGGCAGGACGTGAAGCGGGGGA
>DATMEI010000705.1:0-15388 GCA_035556995.1 Streptomyces sp. | reverse complement strand
CGGAGATCGGCTTGCCGAACTGCTTGCGCTCCTGGGCGTAGCCGACGGCGTAGTCGAGGGCGCCCTGAGCCACACCGACGGCCTGGGCGGCGATCGTGACGCGGGTGTGGTCGAGGGTCTTCATGGCGATCTCGAAGCCCTCGCCCTCCTCGCCGATGATCCGGTCGACCGGGATGCGCACGTTGTCGAGGTAGACCTCGCGGGTCGGCGAGCCCTTGATGCCGAGCTTCTTCTCCGGGGCGCCGAAGGAGACGCCTTCGTCGTCCTTCTCCACGACGAAGGCCGAGATGCCCTTCGTGCGCTTGTCCGGGTCGGTCACGGCCATGACCGTGTAGTAGTCGGAGACGCCGGCGTTGGTGATCCAGCGCTTCACGCCGTTGAGGACGTAGTGGTCACCGTCCCGTACCGCCTTGGTCTTCATGCCGCCCGCGTCCGAACCCGCGTCCGGCTCGCTCAGGCAGTACGAGAACATCCCCTCGGCACCGGCGAGCGGCGACAGGTACTTCTTCTTCAGGTCCTCGGACCCGGAGAGGATCACCGGCAGCGAACCGAGCTTGTTGACCGCGGGGATGAGGGAGGAGGACGCGCACACGCGGGCGACCTCCTCGATGACGATGACCGTCGCGAGAGCGTCGGCGCCCGCACCCCCGTACGCCTCGGGTACGTGCACGGCGTGCAGGTCGTTGGCCTCGAGCGCGTCCCGTGCCTCCTGCGGGAAGCGGGCCTCCTCGTCCACCTCGGCGGCGAAGGGGGCGATCTTCGCCTCGGAGAGGGCGCGTACCGAGTCCCGGAGCATCTCGTGCTCCTCGGAAGGCCGGTAGAGGTCGAAGTCAGCGGCAGCGCTCTTTCCCGATGACACCAAGGTGTCTCACTCCTCTTCAGCTCTGCTTCGCTGGGCGGCGAGAGGCAGCATCTGCTAATTACCGTTAAGTAACCCGATTCTAGAGGCCGATGCCCTGCCCGGGATACGTGAGGTTCACGACAGCCGGCCCCCGGATATGCTCGCGGGCAGCGTTCTCGGAGCGTTCCAAGCGTCGTCCCACAGGAGCACCCCAACATGTCCAGCAGTGCCCCGCTCAAGATCACAGTGATCGGCACCGGATATCTCGGCGCCACACACGCCGCCGCCATGGCCGAACTCGGCTTCGAGGTGCTGGGCCTGGACATCTCGCCGGAGAAGATCGCGCTGCTGGAGCGGGGCGAGACACCGATGTACGAGCCGGGGCTGGAGGACCTGCTGCGCAGGCACGTCGCGGGGCACCCCGGGTCGAGCGGACGGCTCCGCTTCACCACGTCCTACGAGGAGGTGGGCGAGTTCGGCGATGTCCACTTCATCTGCGTCAACACCCCGCAGAAGCACGGCGAGTACGCCTGCGACATGTCCTACGTCGACAGTGCGGTCGAGGCGCTGGCACCCCGGCTGCACCGCCGCGCCCTGGTCGTCGGCAAGTCCACCGTTCCGGTCGGCAGCGCGGAGCGGCTCGCTGTCCGGCTGGCCGCGCTGGCGCCCGTGGGCGAGGACGCGGAGCTCGCCTGGAACCCGGAGTTCCTGCGCGAGGGCCTCGCCGTCAAGGACACGCTGCACCCCGACCGCATCGTCGTGGGCGTACGGAGCGAGCACGCGGAGCGGCTGCTGCGTCAGGTGTATGCCGGGCCGCTCGCCGAGGGCTCACCCTTCGTCGTCACCGACTTCCCCACGGCCGAGCTGGTGAAGACCTCCGCCAACTCCTTCCTGGCGACGAAGATCTCCTTCATCAATGCCATGGCCGAGGTGTGCGAGGCCGCCGACGGCGACGTGGTGAAGCTGGCCGAGGCGATCGGGCACGACGACCGGATCGGCAAGAAGTTCCTGCGTGCCGGCATCGGCTTCGGCGGGGGCTGCCTCCCCAAGGACATCCGCGCCTTCATGGCACGCGCGGGCGAACTGGGCGCGTCCGAGGCGCTGTCGTTCCTGCGCGAGGTCGACTCGATCAACATGCGGCGCCGCTCACACATGGTCGAGCTGACCCGCGAGGCCGTGGGCGGCACCCTGCTGGGCACCCGTATCGGCGTGCTGGGCGCCACGTTCAAGCCGGACTCCGACGACGTACGGGACTCGCCCGCGCTCAACGTCGCCGGGCAGCTCCATCTGCAGGGCGCGCAGGTGACGGTCTACGACCCCAAGGGCATGGACAACGCCCGCGCTCTCTTCCCGACCCTGAGGTACGCACCCAGCGCTCAGGAGGCCGTGCGGCGAGCCGAAGTCGTGCTGCACCTGACGGAGTGGCGCGAGTTCCAGGAGCTGGACCCGGCAGCGCTGGGCGAGTTCGTAGCCGAACGGCACGTGCTGGACGGGCGCAACACCCTCGATCCGGTGCTGTGGCGCAAGGCGAACTGGAAGTTCCGCGCGCTGGGCCGTCCCACGGCCTGACCGGCCGTCCCGGTGCAACTGGCGGCCGGGGTCCGTACTTCGGGGTCGCGACCGGGGCCCCCGCTCGGGGCCGCGCTGGGAACGCGCTCGCGACTGCGGAGTTCAGCTCTTGCGTCTCGCCCGGTACGTCCTCATCTTCGCCCTGCTGCCGCAGACCGCCATCGTGCACCAGCGTCCGCGCCCTGCCGGGCTCCGGTCGTAGAACACCCACAGGCAGTCGTGGGCCTCGCAGGCCTTGAGCCGCTGCCATGTGCCGTCGGCCTCGGCCGCGGCGATACCCGCGGCGATACGGGCGGTCAGTGCGGCGACCCCGGAGAGGCCCTTCGCGGGGCGGAGGCCGGCACGGCCTGTCTCGTCCATCGCGACGACGAGGGGTGCACGTGCCAGCCGCCGCTCGAGGGCTGCGGACGCCTCGGGGGGCATGTCCGTGCCCGTGTGTGCCAGACAGGCGGACCGCAGCGCCTCCCGCAGCTCGCGGAGCGCGGCGAGTTCCTGGTCTGCCGCGTCCTCCAGGCCGAGTCCTTCGAGCCCTTGACTCCGCGCGAAGTCGGCGATGCCACCCGGGGCGTCGAGTGTGTCCTCACCCGTCTCGACATCGAGGGTGTTCGCCAGCTCTTGCACCAGGACGAGCGCATGCGGGGCTGAGCGGTCCGTCACGCTTGCCAGATTACCGACAAGGGGCCATTATCTGGTAACCGAGAGCGTTACTGGTTCAAGCCTTCAAGGGGTAACCAATGGCCATCGCCACGATGAACTGCATTGTTCTGGACTGTCCTGACCCGAGGCGTCTCGCCGAGTTCTACGCACAGGTGCTCGGCGGGAAGGTCGAGCCGGGCGACGACAGCGCATGGGTCGACGTCACCGGTCCCGACGGGCACCGGCTCGCCTTCCAGGAGTCGCCCGGTTTCATCCCGCCGCAGTGGCCCAGCCTGGAGCACGCCCAACAGCTCCACCTGGACCTGAGCGTGCCGAAGGAGCGCCTGGACGAGGCGGAGCAAGACGTGATCAAGCTAGGTGCCCGGCTGGTCCAGGGCGACGGAAAAGGCGGCTTCCGCGTCTACCTGGACCCTGCCGGGCACCCGTTCTGCTTGTGCGTATGCGACTGATGTGTGTGTAAAGGGCCGATGCGTAAGCGGCTGAGGGTACGAAGCCGGCTCACCGGTCGGATGTGACCGTGACCTTCTCGTCGTTCTTCAGCTGCTGCGTCAGCTTCTGGACCTTCGCCTTGTCCCACTGGAGCGAGCCCGCCGGGGCCGGCCCGGAGATCGGCATGTTCATCCGCTTGCCCTGGCCGCTGGAGACGTCCTTCATCGCGAAGAACATCGAGCCCAGGTTCCACAGGCTCATGTCCTTGTCCACGACGAGGGTGTCCAGACCCGCACCCATGGTCGGGTAGAGCCTGAAGGGGTTGAGGATCGTCGAGGGGGTCGCCGTCTGGCTGGCCAGCGCGGACAGGAACTTCTGCTGGTTCTTGGTACGCCCCAGGTCGCTGTCCCCGGTCCCCGCGTGACGGTTGCGGACGAAGGAGAGGGCCTGCTTGCCGTCCAGCGTCTGCTTGCCCTTCTTGAAGTCCGCCCCGGAGTCCTTGTCCTTGATGTCCTGCGGGATGTTCATCTCGACACCGCCGACCGAGTCCACGATCTCCGCGAAGCCGCCGAAGCCGATCTCGGCGTAGTGGTCGATCTTCAGGCCGGTGTTGTGCTCGACCGTACGGACAAGGAGGGGGGCGCCGTCCTGCGAGTAGGCGGCGTTCAGCTTGGTCTGCTGGGTGTTCTCGAACTGCTTGCCGGACTCGGAGCCGGTGAAGGGCGGGATCTCGACCCAGGAGTCACGCGGCAGCGAGATGAGGGTCGGACCGTTGCTGCCGACGTGCAGGATCATCATCGAGTCGGTGCGCTTACCGGCGGCCGAGCCCGTGTTGAGGTCCTTCTTCTGCTGGTCGGACAGACCCTCGCGGCTGTCGGAGCCGACGATCAGATAGTTGGTGCCGTCGCCCGTCTCCGGCCGGTCCTGCACGATGCTGAGGTCGACGTCGCGCTTCAGCTTGGAGTCGGCCCAGAAGTAGGTCCCGACGGACCAGGCGAGCAGAATGACGACCAGGGATATGAGCACGGTCTTGAAGCGCCGTCCGCGACGGCGGGGCGGCCTGTCGTCGTAAGGGGCGTAGTCGTCGTAGCCGCCGGGGGCTCCGCCGTAGACCTGCCCGTCGCTGTATCCCGAGTCGTAGTCGGAATATCCGTCGTCATAGCCCGGCTGTCTGCCGTAACCGGCGTCATAGCCGCCCCTCGACTGGGGCGGCACCCCTCCGTGGGCTCGCGGGCTGCCGTACATGTCACGGGAACCGTCGTTCCATCCACCGGGCCACTCATTCATGCACGGCAGTCTGCCTTGAGCTGCCCGCGTGAACACAGCCCGGGTACCACATCGGGCCGAGGCTGTAGCCGTTCTGATGCAAAGTCCCCGTGACGTCCGCCACCAGGCCACGGTCATGCCTGCGCATAGGGTGGCCGGCATGACCGACCAGGCCTTTACCGCGGAAGGTGCCCTACCGGGCAAGCCCACCGCCGCCTCCCGCACCACCCTGTCGCACATCATGTCGGGCAACGACACCAATCTTCTCGGCACGGTGCACGGCGGCGTGATCATGAAGTTGGTGGACGACGCGGCAGGAGCGGTCGCAGGACGGCACTCCGGCGGCCCGGCCGTGACGGCGTCGATGGACGAGATGGTCTTCCTGGAGCCGGTCCGCGTAGGTGACCTCGTTCACGTCAAGGCGCAGGTGAACTGGACGGGCCGCTCCTCGATGGAGGTCGGTGTCCGGGTCCTCGCCGAACGCTGGAACGAAGCGGTTCCCGCCACCCACGTCGGCAGCGCCTACCTGGTGTTCGCCGCCGTCGACGAGGACGGCAAGCCCCGCCCCGTACCCCCGGTGGCCCCTGAGACCGAGCAGGACGAGCGGCGCTGCCAGGAGGCGCAGATCCGCCGCACACACCGCCTGGCCCGGCGCCGCGCCATCAAGGAACTCCGTGCACGCAAGCAGAGCGGCCGGACAGAGCAGTAACAGGAACGGACACTCCGAGGTGTCACGGGCGGCGGCCCTTCAGGAGCAGGAGACCCGCTTGTCGCCCTTGACCGCGCCGCCCGCCGGCTTGGAAGGTTCGCTGCTCGGTGAAGGCGAACCCACGCGTACACGTCGCACGGTGTGGTGCTTCTTGCCCACCGTCACCCGCATCTTCGGACCCCGGTCCGCTTCCTTCACCAGCTTCGCTCCGGGCAGCGCCTTCGCGAGGGCCCGCGCGGAGCGGTCCCAGCGCGGGTCGTAGGTGATCGTGGTGCGGGAGACGTCGCGCTGCGGCGCCGCGTCCGGGGCGCCCGTCGTGTCGAAGCCGGTGCCGCTCAGCTTCTGGTCGACCTTGCGGGCGAGGCCCTCCCGGCCTGTTCCGTTCTCCACCTCCACCTGGATGCTGCCCGGTGGAATCCCGACGAGCGCGGGCTGAGCGGCCTTTCCGGCCTGGCCGGAGCCGCCCTCGCCGCCGGTGGCGCGCTCGGTGTCCTGCGGCTTCTCCTTCGTGAGAGGACGGTCCGCGCGCAGCGCCCCGAAGAGCCTCCTGGATTCGGCCTCGTCCCATTTCACCGTCGAGCCCAGCTTGGGCACGGTGTAGTCCGAATCCTCGATGGGGACGGAGGCGAACTCGGAGGACTCCGTCGTGAAGCGCCGCATGGCCCGGCCCAGTTCGAGCATCTGATCGCTGCCGAGGTCGTTGTCGGCCCGTACGGAGTCGAGGATGGTGGAGGCGACCTTCCTCAGTTTCACGGGATTCATCAGGACACCGCTGGCGGTGGCCTTTTCGATGACGGAGGCGAGGAAGTGCTGCTGGCGCTTCATCCTGCTCAGGTCGGAGCCGTCGCCCAGGTGCCTGGCCCGTACGTACTGCAGGGCGCGGCCGCCGTCGAGATTGGTCCTGCCCGCAGGCAGATTCAGTCCGGAGCGGCTGTCCTGGAGGGACTCCTCTGTGCAGACCGGCACACCGCCCAGCACGTCCACGGTGCGCATGAAACTGGTGAAGTCGACCTCCAGATAGTGGTCGATGTGGATGCGGGTCATGGCTTCGACGGTGCTGACCGTCAGCGGTGCGCCGCCGTGCGCGTAGGCGGAGTTGAGCTTCGCGGGCACCGCGGCATGCCGTTTGCCGGTGCCCGCGTCGGTGTGGGCGGGAAGCTTCGTGTACGAGTCGCGCGGGAGGCTGACGACGCTGGCGCGGTCGTGGTCGGCGGAGAGGTGCACGAGCATCAGGGTGTCGGTGCAGTCGCAGGCCGAGCCGCCGAGGCGGTATTTCTCCCGTTGCTCGCGTGAGAGCTTGTCGCGCCGATCGGTGCCGACGACGAGGAAGTTGACGCCTCCGGTGTCCCGGGGACGGTCGGTCAGACCCTGAAAGGGGTCGACCCTTCTCACGTCCGCGTTGAGTCCGTTGACCATCACGTGCCCGACGCCGCTCGCCCCCAGCACCAGTACGGAGAGGGCCGTTGCGAGGCGCACACCCCAGCGGGGCCTCTGGCCGTTTTTCTGTGCTTCCGCGCGCATTGCCATACCTTAGGGCGATACGATCTGTGCCTCTTGATCACACGCCGCCCCGCGGTTCTGCGGCACTCGGCTGGCGTGCGGAGGCATCTCCCTGTCGCGGTAACGTGAACGTGTGACTGATAGGACTTCCTCGACGGGTGCGGAGCTGCCCGCCGTCTCGGTGATCATGCCGGTTCTCAACGAGGAACGGCACCTGCGCAGCTCCGTGAAGCACATCCTCCAGCAGGAGTACGACGGTGAGCTGGAGGTCGTCATCGCCCTCGGCCCGTCGGCGGACCGTACGGACGAGATCGCGGCGGAGCTGGTCCGTGAGGACCAGCGGGTGCACACCGTTCCCAACCCGAGCGGCCGTACGCCCGCGGCGCTGAACGCCGCGATCAAGGCATCGAGACACCCGGTCGTGGTGCGCGTGGACGGGCACGGCATGCTCTCGCCGGGCTACATCGCGACGGCTGTCAGGCTCCTGTCGGAGACCGGCGCGGCCAACGTCGGCGGCCTCATGCACGCCGAGGGGGAGAACGACTGGGAGCGGGCCGTCGCCGCGGCGATGACCTCCAAGGTCGGCGTGGGCAATGCCGCTTTCCATACGGGCGGGCAGGCCGCAGAGGCCGAGACGGTCTATCTCGGGGTCTTTCGCCGCGAGGTGCTGGAGCAACAGGGCGGCTACAACGAGGAGTTCATCCGCGCGCAGGACTGGGAGTTGAACTTCCGGATCCGTGAGGCGGGCGGTCTGATCTGGTTCTCGCCCGAGCTGAAGGTGGCCTACCGGCCGCGGCCCGATGTCCGTGCCCTGGCGAAGCAGTACAAGAACTACGGCCGTTGGCGCCACGTCGTCGCGCGCTACCACTCCGGGTCGATCAATCTGCGTTATCTCGCAGCGCCGACTGCGCTGTGCGCGATCGCCTTGGGTGTGGGTGCCGGCATTGCCGGATTGCCGTGGGGCTTCATCGTGCCGGGCGGCTATCTGGCCGCCATCACGGCGGGTTCGCTGCCCGCGGGCAAGGGTCTGCCGCTCAAGAGCCGGGTGCAGATCCCCGTCGCGCTGGCCACGATGCACATGTCGTGGGGCTGGGGCTTCCTGACGAGCCCGCGGAAGCTCGCGCGCAAGGTGATCGCGTCCCGCCGGGAACCGGTGCCGGCGACGCGGTGAAGCGGCGTACCGACGCGGTGAGCCGAAGTGCCACATCGTGAAGCGGAGTAAGGGGCAGCCACCAGAGTGGCTGCCCCTTACTTACGGCTACTTGCGGCTCCGAACCCGCGTCAGGTCACGTCACCACACGTACGACGGGTTCACGTCCATGCACGCCTTCTCGTCGTCACCGCGGAGCGCGTCGGCACTGTCCGGTGCCTTGTTCTCCTTCTTCCCGCGGGAGCCTCCGGTGTCCTTCGGATAGCTCGTGCCCTCGCGCCAGTCCCCGCCGATCACCAGCGTCACCCCCTGCACGCCGCTGGAGTGCTTGGCCGCGCTCTCGGGCAGACCGAGAGCCTCGGCGACAGCGAGTGCGTTGCCCCGCTGGTTCTCGCTCGGGTAGCTGATCGTGGTGTCCGCCTGCGACCTGGGGGTCTGGTCGGCGGTCGCCTGGCTGAAGCCCTGGCGGCCCAGTTGTTCGGAGATGACTCCGGCCCGGCCGGTGACGGGCGGCTGGAGTGCGCTGCCGGTGCCGTTCATCACGCGTACGGCGATCTCCGACTTTGCCACGGTGGGCTTGCTCGGCGGGGGCGACTTACGGGCCGAGGGCTTCTTCTTGTCCCGTCCGTCCAGCGCGACGTCGTTCCGTACGAGCGAGAAGGTGTCGTCCGCGTCGCCCGGCTTGGGCACCACGAAACCGCCCGGTGCGTACTTCCAGGGCATCGTCGCCATGGTGATGCGCTTGGTCGGCACCCGCTTGAGGTCGTTGCCGAGGTCGTAGAGCTTCTTGACCGTGCCGAGCCCGTCGTCGACCGTGAGCGCCTCGGTCGCCGCTTCGGCGAGGTTGCGCATCTTCCCCGGGTCGGTGAGCTTCGTGCCGGCCTTGAGCTGGCGGACCATCGAGTTCATGTACATGTGCTGGGCGCGGGCCCGTCCGATGTCCGAGCCGTCGCCGAAGCCGTGCCGCGTACGCAGCCAGTGCAGGGCCTGCTCGCCCCGTACCACCGACTTGCCCTTCTTCAGCCTGAGCTTGGACTGCGGGTCGCTGACGTTGTTGTCCACGCAGACCGGGACGCCGCCCACCGCGTCGGCCATCGAGACCACACCGGCGAAGTCGATCATCATGAAGTGGTCGATCGGAACGCCGGTCAGTTCCTCCCAGGTGGCGACCGTGCAGCCCGGACCGCCGCGCTGGAGGCTGGTGTTGATCTTGTCGGTCGTCCTCTCGTAGACCTTGCCGTCATCCGGGTCGGTGCACTTGGGGATCGTCGCCTTGGTGTCACGGGGGACGGAGATCACCGACATGTTGCTGCGGTCCGCCGAGACGTGCAGCAGCATCTGCACATCGGCGAGCGGGGGCCGGTCACGGTCGGCGCGGGCGCCGCCCAGTTCGATGTTCTTCTTGGACGCCCTGGAGTCCGAGCCCAGCAGCAGGATGTTCATGGGGGTCTGCCCGGCGGCGTTGGGGTTGCTCTTGTCGAGCTTGTTGTCGCCGAGGTTGAGCAGGTCCTTGCTGAGGTTGCCGTTCAGATGCTCGTAGTAGAGATAGCCCGCTCCCGCGGTGGCGAGTATCAGCAGCGACAGGCAGATGCTGAACCAGCGCAGTACACGTCTCTTCTTACGCGGACGGCGACTGTCTGCGCCGCCGTCGAAATCGTCCGGGTCCATACCGCTGCCGCCTGTCTGTACGTGCCGCTGTCGCTGACGCGGCAGGCGGTCTCTCTCGTACGAGTCAGCCCGTCGGCGTTCCCCCGCCGCAGGCGTACCGCTGTGCATCTCCCGGCCGCCTCGGGTGCCGTTCTGCTGCCGCACGGGACCTCCCCCGTTTCCGTTCCCACGCGGCACGTGCGGCCCCTGGCCTCCCGGGCCCTGGCGGGGGCCCGGGAGACGCGCACGCTACTTCGCGCAGATGTTCTTGTCGTTCCCCTTGATGTTCTGGACGCCGTCCGGCGCCTTCTCGGGAGCGGAGACAGGCTCGCCCGCCGCGGTGAAGTCCTTGCCCAGGGTCAGCTTCATGGCCTTGCCTGCGCTCGAGCTCTGCTTCAGCGCCGACTTCGGCAGTCCCATCATCTCTGCGACGGTGGCCGCCTGACCTGCCTGGTCCGATGCGAACTCGAGCCTGGTCCTGGACAGTTGCTCAGGGGCGTTGCCGGCGTTGGTCGAGAGCCGTACGCCCTTCTGGTTCTGCATCCAGTCCACGGTCTCCTGGGCGGCGCCCACGGGACCGCCGCCGTTGCGTACGTCCACACGAACCTGAGATGCCGGGACCTTCTTCGCCTTGGACGGGTCCTTCCCCTTCGATCCCTTCTTCGTCTTGCTGAGCGACTTGTCCGCCTGGACCATCTTGAAGAGCGACTGTGCCTTCGACTCGTTGAGTATGACCGTGGCCGGGTCCTCAGGGTTGTCCACGACCGGGACGGTGGCGAAGGTGATGTTCTTCGGGTCCACCCGCTGCAGGTCCTTGGCGAGATCGGTCAGCTTCTTGACGCTGCCGATGCCGGTGTCGACGGTCAGCGCCTTGGTCGCGGCGTTGGCCAGGTCGAACAGCTTCGACGGATTGCTCAGTGTCCCCCCGGACTTCATCTTGCGGATCATCGAGCTGAGGAACTGCTGCTGCAGCTTGATCCGGTCCAGGTCACTGCCGAACCCGATCGACTTGCGGGTGCGTACGAACGCGAGAGCCTGCTCGCCCTTGACCACGTGCCTGCCCGCATCGAGGTTGAGGTGCGACTTGGGGTCGTTGATGCTCTTCGCGGTGCAGACCTCCACGCCGCCGACCGCGGTGGTCAGCTGCTTCACCGCGTTGAAGTCGGCCATCATGAAGTGGTTGATCTTCACGCCGGTCATCTTCTCGACCGTGCGCCAGGTGCAGCCCGGGTCGCGGCCGGACTGGCCGAGGCTGGTGTTGAACCGCACGCCCTGCTGGCCCGGGACGGTCTGGGACGAGCCGTCCTTCTGCTTGGTCGGGCAGTTGGGGATGTCGGTGATCATGTCGCGCGGGATGGACAGCGCGGTGGCGTTGGTGCGGTCTTCCGAGACGTGGAAGAGGAATGTGGTGTCGGCGTGGCCGACGCTCGCGTTGTCGCCGTAGCCGCCGTTGCCCTTGCCCTTACGGGAGTCGGTGCCGATGACGAGTATGTTCACCGGCCCGTCGGTCACCGCTTGGTTGCTGATGCCGACGTCGACCTTGTTGATGTTGCCGTTGAAATGGTCGTACAGGAAGTAGCCGACTGTGCCTCCGGCGACCAGTATCAACCCCAGAGTGCCCGCGCCCCAGCGCAGGACCTTCTGCCTCTTCGACAACCCCGGCTTGCGCTTACGGCGGCCGTGTCCTGCCGAGCGGTGTCCGCCGCCGGCGGTGGCCGCTTCCGTACGGCCGCGACGACGCTGCGAGGGAAGCCGTGGCTCCTCTTCGGCGCCGGAGGTTCTTCTCTGACGTGGCGCGGTAGGGCGGCTGCTGCCGGACGAACTCCCGGAGTCGTCGGCAACGGGGTTCAGTCGCAGCTTGTAGCTGCTGGTGTTCGGATCGAACACCCACTGATCCGCGGGATCGACATTCCCCGCGTGCCCACGGCCTTGCGCGTTCACGATTGCGTAAGTCCTCCATTTGCCGCCTGGCGTCGCCCTGTCGGGGCGTACCGGAGCGGCCACACTATCCGGCAGGTTCGGCGCGGAGCGACGCCGGTGACGAATTCCATGAACTCAGAACTGGTCAATTCACCCCAATCTCAGCGTTGTCAGTGGTGCAGATGTCGTGTGCTGCGGTCGTACCCCGGTAGACGGGCGGGGGTTTCCCCGGCTGATCGTCGTGGAGACGGGTCTGCTGTTCCGGGTTCTTGCGCATCGAGGATCTGACGGCACCGCCGGGCGCTTGGTTCCTCGGGCGGCCATCGGGCCTGGCGGAGGGGGCGGGAGCGGCCTGTTGGCCCTCGTCGCTCCCGCTTTCGACCTGTACAGGGCGGTCTTCGCGCAGCTGGGCGAAGAGCTGGCCGGCGGCAGGCTGCACCAGTTCGTCACGGTTGCTGTCGCGTGTGTACGACTGCCGGGGCACCGTCAGAAAGCGCACTCGGTCTTCCGGGATATCCCTTGCGCCGCGCACGAGTTCGTACAGTTCGCCGAGGGAATCCAGTCCCGCGTCCGCGGTGAGCGCGGAGGTCGCCGAGTGCACGACGGGATAGAGCTTTGCGGGATTCAGCAGCACACCATTACTGCGTACCTTCTTCACGAGGGATCCGAGGAACTGCTGCTGCCTGCTCATTCGGCCCGTATCGCTGCCGTTGCCGAGTCCGTGCCTTGCACGTACGTAACTGAGGGCGTCCTCGCCGCCCAGCGTCTGACGTCCCGCGGGAAGATCGAGCTTGGATGCCCGGTCCCGTACCGCACCGGGCAGGCAGACCTCCACCCCTCCGACCGTGTCCACAAGGGATTTGAAGCCCGCGAAGTCGACCACCAGATGGTGGTCGACCCGGATGCCGGTCAGCTTCTCGACCGTACGGATCGTGCAGGCGGCGCCGCCGAACTGGAAGGCCCAGTTGAACTGCGCGAACTGCACCTCGCTCCGCTTGCCGTCCGACCGTCCGCAGGCGGGGAGTTCGACCATCAGGTCCCGGGGCAGCGATACGCCTGTGGCGCTGCTGCGGTCGGCGGAGAGGTGCAGCAGGATCGCGGTGTCCGAGCGCTGGCTGCCCTCGTCCTGTCCGTAGGCGCCGTTGCTGCCGCCGCGGCTGTCGGAGCCGATCAGCAGGATGTTCTTCGCTTCACCGGAAGGCGGCTCGGGGCGCTCGGCCGCGTAGCGCCGGAGCTCCTTCGCCGTGCCGACGTCCGTACGGATGTTGCGGTCGAGCCTCTCGTAGAGGGCCCAGCCGACACCTGCCGCGCCCAGTACCAGGAGTGAGGTGCTCAGCGCCGCCCAGCGGAGCCAGCGGCGGCGCGGGCGGCGGGCGCCACCCGGGGTGCTGTGTCCGCCGCGCGCGGCGGCTGCGGCGCGGTTCTCGGTCGGTCTGTCGTCGTCGGTCCCGGAGTCGGTCACGTCTGCGTCATCCCTCATGGTGTCGGCGGCGCGTACGGGAGGAGTACAGGCGTGCGGGCGCCGGTCATGTAGGCAGACACCCGAACCCTGTGCACGGTTGTACGTAAACCTGATCACTGCTGATCGTTGCTGATCGTCGGTGATAAGAGGGAGCAGGAGCGCCGAGGGTGAGAGGGCGTTCAGTCGACGGTGTGGGTGACGCGTTCCTCCTCGCCCCGCCGGCGGAGCGAGGAGTCGTCGAGACTGCCGGCATTGCGGCACAGCACCACCGAGCCGCCGGCGGCGAGCGGAGCGAGCAGCCCGGCGCCGAGTCCGGCCCAGCTGTCGTAGGGGCGGGTCGACAGCAGCCGGGACCCTCGAGTCAGGCCGTATGTGCCCGCCTCGGCCAGGGCCCGCTCGACGGTCTGGGACCCCGTCAACTCCTTCTCCCCGGGCAGGAGAAGAAACGGAGCACCAGGGTCGACGGGGACGTACGGCATGAACTGGTCGCCCTGGCCGGGCACCTCGGACGCGTAGTCGAGGAAGCCCGCGGGAGGCTCCGGGAAACGCGCGCCGAGCGGCCGGAGGCTGAGCGCGACCCGCTCCCCGGTGCACGTGCGCGCAGCCTCCAGGGTGTCCGGGCCGCTGACGACGAGCGAAGACGATGCGGGATCGCCCTGTACGTCGACGACGACGCCCGTCGCGGAACAGGCCACCAGCCAGACCGCCGTCTGCCAGTGCGCGGGCAGCAACAGGGCGAGCCGGTCGCCGGGTTCGGCGGCGAGATCGTCCTGAAGCAGGTTCGCGGTCTTGAACACCCAGTTGGCGAACGTGGCGACGGAGAGTTCGACGCGTTCGCCGGTGGCGTCGTCGTAGTAGGTCACCAACGGCCGTCCCGGGTCCTCGGCGAGGGCGGAATTCAGCAGGTCGGCAACGGTGCGTCCGGGAGCGCTCACCCGGCAAGCGTACGTGGGGCCCTCCGGCGGGACGCCGGAGGGCGACGAGCGGACGCCGACGAGAATCGCTGGCCATGGGTCGGACGGAGCGTCAGTTGCGAACACTGTCCGAATAGACAGATTTATCTGCATATGTGCACGATCGCTCCATGCGTGCACTACTTGTCACTTCGATCGGTGTCGCGTGTGCGGGAGCTCTGCTGTTGCCGCTCGCACCCACCGAATCCGCCGACTCCGCGCTGTCCGACAAACGCCATGCCCCTACCGAGGACGCCGCGCCTCCCGCCGCACGGGACGCCGGTGCAGAACGCGAGGCTCCGGCCCCGGGGCACACACAGTCACTGCCGCTCGGCACCCCTGCCGACAGCACTCGTTCGGGCGACAGACTTCTCTCCGCATGGGAGGACGACCCGTCAGGCGGCAGACGCGTCGCCTCCCGCAAGGTGAAGCCCTTCTCGCTGGTGGGCGTCGTCTGGGACGACCCGGGCGCCGTACCGCGCGGACAACTGCAGGTGCAGACGCGTGCGTCCGGCAGCGGCCGCTGGTCGGCCTGGCGGAAGCTGAACACACACGGCGAGCACAGACCGGATTCCGGCGCGGAGGGCCGCTCCGGCGAGAAGGTCCTCGGCGCCACGGCGCCCCTGTGGGTCGGGAACTCCATAGCAGTCCGGGTTCGGATCGTGCCCGGCAAGGCATCACCGAAGACGACCGGGACGTCGAGCCAGCAGAAGGCCGGGAAGGCCGAACTGCCCGGCGGCGCACGTCTCGAACTCGTCGACCCGGGGCCGGACGACCCGGCCCCCGAAACCGGAACAAGCGAGTCCGCCAGCGAGGGTGGCGGTGCACGTGGAGACGGGCCCGCAAAGCGCCCCGGCGGCGTCCTGCCGGCGCTGACCAAGGCCGAGACGAGTGCCACCTACGGCGACGAGGCCGCCGACGCCACCCCGTCCAGGAAGGACCGGCCGAAGGACGCGCACATCGGGCCGCGCCCGGACATCATCACCCGCAAGGGGTGGGGGGCGGACGAGAGCATGCGCGAGCAGGACTTCAGCTACACCAACACCACGAAGGCCGCATTCGTCCACCACTCGGCCGAGACGAACAACTACACCTGCGCCCAGGTGCCGTCCATCATCCGCGGCATCTACCGCTACCACGTCAAGAGCAGCCGCTGGCGCGACATCGGATACAACTTCCTCGTCGACAAGTGCGGCAACATCTACGAGGGCCGCGCGGGCGGTGTGGCGCGGGCGGTGATGGGTGCTCACACGTTCGGCTTCAACGCGGACACCACAGGGATCGC
>DATMEI010000704.1:0-2995 GCA_035556995.1 Streptomyces sp. | reverse complement strand
CAACTCCCCGCGTAGTACGCCCGTCACGCCTGTTGTACATCCGTTCAATAGCGGCTTCAGTTTGCGACCGCTGTTGAACGGGCGTCAAGTAAAGTGACCGCCATGGGCGAGAAGCAGGGGGAGCGCACGCGCCGCCGGCTGAGCACCGGGGAGCGACGCGAAGAGCTTCTGGCCGTAGGGGCGCGGCTGTTCTCACAGAGCCCTCACGAGGACGTCTCCATCGAGCGGGTCGCCGAGATCGCGGGTGTCTCGCGCGGGCTGCTCTACCACTACTTCCCCACCAAGCAGGACTTCTTCGCCGCTGTCGTCGAGCGCGAGAGCCGGCGGATGCTTCAGCTCACGGCCGCCGTCCCGGGCGTACCGGTACGGGAGCAGCTCACCATCGGCCTGGACAGCTTCCTCGAATACGTCGAGACGCATGCGCAGGGCTTCCGCGCCTTTCACCGCGCGGAGGCGGCGGGCGACCCCGTGGTCCGCAAGGTCTACAGGGAGGGCCTGGCCGCGCAGGAACGGCAGATCCTCGACGCGCTCGCCGCGGACCCGGAGACGGACCGCGTCACACGGGATGTGCCGGGCCTGCGCATCGCCGTGCGGGGCTGGCTGTCCTTCATGGTGACGGTGTGCCTGGAATGGCTGGAGGAGCCGGACATGCCACGCGACCACGTACGCGACCTGTGCGCGCGGGCACTTCTGGGCGCGATCACCCCGCCGTGAACCATCTGGACCTCTGAACCACTGAAGCCTGGGTCCCTGAACCACTGAAGCCCCTGAGCAACGGGAGCAATGCGATGCCGAGCCCCAAGGCGCTTGTACGCCCGCCCAGTTCACGTCTCGCGGACGGCCTGGTCACGCACTTCGAACGGGTGCCGGTCGACGTGGAACTCGCCCTGCGTCAATGGGACGGCTACGTCCGCGCGTTGCGCGACAACGGCTGGCACGCCGTCGAAGTCCCGCCCGAAGAGGCCTGCCCCGACAGTGTGTTCGTCGAGGACGCCGTGGTCGTCCTCCGCGACGTCGCACTGATCTGCCGCTCCGGAGCTCCGACGCGGCGGGCTGAGACGGCAGCCGTCGAGGAGTCGGTGAGAGCTCAGGGGTATGCGGTCCGCCGCCTGCACGCACCGGCCACTCTCGACGGTGGTGACGTGCTGAAGACCGGCGACACCGTCTACGTCGGGACCGGCGGGCGTACCAACGACGAGGGTGTACGGCAACTGAGCGCGGCCTTCGAGCCGTTGGGCGCACGTGTGGTCCCGGTGCCTGTCGCGAAGGTGCTGCATCTGAAGTCCGCGGTCACGGCCCTGCCCGACGGGACGGTCATCGGGTATCCGCCGCTGGTGGACTCCCCCTCGCTCTTCCCCCGCTTCCGTCCCGTACCGGAGGAGGCCGGGGCGCACGTCGTGCTGCTCGGCGAGGACAGGCTGCTGATGGCGGCGAGCGCGCCGAGGAGCGCGGAGCTGTTCGCCGGGCTGGGCTACGAACCGGTCCTGGCCGACATCAGCGAGTTCGAGAAGCTGGAGGGCTGCGTGACCTGCCTGTCGGTACGGCTGCGCGGCGCACCAGCCTAGGGCCGGGCGCGTACGGGCGCCGAAGGGCGGGTTCTGCTCCGCCGTCCCGGGTCCCGCTTCCGGTGAACGGAAACGCCTCTGTTCCCCCGCGCGGGGCGGGTGGACTGTGGCCGCCTCCCCTACGGCCCACTCGGGCAGGAGGCACAATGACGTCCTTCATCCGCAACCAGTGGTATGTCGCGGCATACGCCGGTGAGGTCGGCCGGCGGCTGTTCTCCCGTACGGTCTGCGGCGAGCCGGTGCTCCTCTGGCGTACCGAGGCCGGAGTGGTCACCGCCATGTCGGACCGCTGCGTGCACCGCCGCTTCCCTCTCTCGCAGGAGCCCAGTCACCTGGACGGCGACCGGGTGGTGTGCGGCTACCACGGCTTCACCTACGGCGCCGACGGCGTGTGCGTGGGTGTCCCCGGGCAGCAGCGGATACCGCGCACCGCGCGGCTGTCGGTCTATCCCGTCGTCGAGCAGGACTCCTTCGTGTGGGTGTGGATCGGTGAGCGTGAAGCGGCGGACGAGAAGCTCATTCCGCGCGCACCGTGGCTGGACCGGCCCGGCTGGACCGTCGTCCGCGGAATGGAACCGCTCGCCGCCCGCTACGGCCTGCTCGTGGACAATCTGCTCGACCTCTCCCACGAGACGTACCTGCACGGCGGCTACATCGGCACCCCCGAGGTCGCCGAGACCCCCATCACCACCGAGGTCGACGAGGCGGCGGGAATCGTGCGCGTCAGCCGCCACATGGACGACGCCGCCTGCCCGCCCTTCTACGCCGACTCGACCGGCATCGAAGGACGCATCACGCGCTGGCAGGACATCGAATACCACGCCCCGTGCCTGTATCTGCTGCACAGCCGCATCGCTCCGGCCGGCACCCCGCCGCCCGACGTGGACGGCAGCGATCCGGACGCCTTCCACGTCGAGGTCGTCTACGCGATCACGCCCGAGACGGAGGGGCGCACCCACGACTTCTGGGCCGTCGCCCGCGACTTCGCGCTGGACGATGCGGAGGTCACCGACTTCCTGCGCGAGAACAACCGCACCGTCGTCCTCCAGGACGTGGTCGCCCTCGATGTGCTGGAGCAGGCGCTGGCAGCCGAGCCGGACGGCTGCCAGGAGCTGAGCATCAACATCGACACAGGCGGTCTCGCCGCCCGCCGGATCCTCGCGCGGCTGCGCGAGGAAGGCGCGCGTCGCGGCGAACCGGCCGCCCGGTGAACTCCATGAACTCCAAGAGCGCCATGAGCCCAATGAGCCCCACCGGCGCCACGAGCCTCAGGGCGGCCGTGCTCCCCGGCGAGGGCGTCCACCGCATTCACTGGGTGCCCGGCACAGACCGGCTGCTCGCCGTCTGCTTCTGCGGCGCCGAGCGGGAGTTCGAGGATCCGGTCGAGCTGTGGGACTGGCTGCTCACACATCCCGGAACCGAACCCTCCG
>DATMEI010000703.1:0-5635 GCA_035556995.1 Streptomyces sp. | reverse complement strand
GACGACCTCCAGGTCCCAGCCCTCGTCGCGGGCTGCTGCCTCGGCTGCTTCCATGCAGACGGGCAGCGACGGGCCGTACGTGATGAGCGTCGCCGACGTGCCCGGACGCCGGACGGACGCGCGGCCGATCTCCGGAACGCTCTCCGGCTGCTCGGGCGACCACTCGGCCTTGCTCCAGTACAGCCGCTTGGGCTCCAGGAAGATCACCGGGTCGTCGCTCGCGATGGAGCGGCGCAGCAGTCCGTAGGCGTCCGCGACGGTGGCGGGTGTGACGACGTGGAGGCCGGGCGTCGCCATGTAGTACGCCTCGGAGGAGTCGCTGTGGTGCTCGACACCGCCGATGCCGCCGCCGTAGGGCACCCGGACCGTGATCGGCATGGGCAGCGCGCCGCGCGTGCGGTTGCGCATACGGGAGATGTGCGAGATCAGCTGCTCGAAGCCCGGGTAGGCGAAGGCGTCGAACTGCATCTCGACGACCGGCCGCAGTCCGTACATCGCCATGCCCACGGCTGTGCCGAGAATGCCGGCCTCGGCCAGCGGGGTGTCGGTGCAGCGGTCCTCGCCGAACTCCTTCGTCAGTCCGTCCGTCACCCGGAAGACGCCGCCGAGAGCGCCGACGTCCTCGCCGAGGACGTGCACGGCGGGGTCCTCGGCGAGTGCGTCGCGCAGCGCCCGGTTCAGCGCCTGCGCCATCGTCGCGGGCTTACGGGCGGGGGGCTGCTGCGGCCGGGCCCCGGCCGTGGCGGCGTTCACCGACGCGCCCATTGCCGTGCTCATCGGGCGTTCTCCCCCGTCTTCCCGGCGGGCTCCGCCGAACCCGCCGCCTCCTGCGCCGCCGCGACCTGCGCTTCCGCCTCCTGCGCTTCCGTCGCGTCGAGTTCGGCGCGCAACTGTTCGGCCTGCCGCTGCAGTTGCGCGGTGCGGTGCTCGAAGACGTGGTCGAACAGGTCCATCGGGTGCAGGTCGGCGTCCTGGTTCATGCGATCCCGCAGGTCGCGGGCCATCTGCTCGGCTGCCTCGCCTGCGTCCCGTACGCCTGCGTCGTCCAGCAGCTCCCGCGAGCGCAGTTCGCGCTCCATCAGCGCGACCGGGTCGTGCTCGCGCCAGGCGGCGACCTCTGCGGCGTCCCGGTAGCGGGTGGCGTCGTCGGCGTTCGTGTGCGCGTCCACGCGGTACGTCACCGCCTCGACCAGGGAGGGGCCCTCGCCCCGGCGGGCACGCTCGACCGCCTCGCTGAGGACCTGGTGCACGGCCGCCGCGTCGTTGCCGTCGACGAGCCGCCCGGGCATGCCGTAACCCACGCCCTTGTGGGCGAGGGAGGGCGCCGCCGTCTGCTTCGCCAGCGGTACGGAGATCGCGAAGCCGTTGTTCTGCACGAGGAAGACCACCGGGGCCTGCCAGACCGCGGCGAAGTTGAGCGCCTCGTGGAAGTCGCCCTCGCTGGTGCCGCCGTCACCGACCATGGCGAGCGCGACGACGTCGTCGCCCTTGAGGCGGGCGGCGTGCGCCAGGCCGACGGCGTGCGGCAGCTGCGTGGCGAGCGGTGTGCTCAGGGGGGCCACCCGGGTCGTCCGCGGGTCGTAGCCGCTGTGCCAGTCCCCGCGCAGCAGTGAGAGCACCGCGACCGGGTCGAGGCCGCGGGCGACGGCGGCGAGGGTGTCGCGGTAGCTGGGGAAGAGCCAGTCCTGCTCCCGCAGTGCGAGGGCCGCGGCGACCTCGGCGGCCTCCTGGCCCGTGGAGGAGGGGTAGACGGCGAGGCGGCCCTGCTTGGTCAGCGCCGTCGCCTGCTCGTTGAAGCGGCGTCCTCGCACCAGCTGGCCGTACAGCTCCAGCAGCAGCTCGCCGTCCAGCTCCGCTCCCGTCCCCAGCAGCCGGTGAGGCTCCTGGTCGGGCAGCAGCGGGGCCGGGTCACGGCGGGGGCGCCAGGCCGGTGGCGGCGCGAGGTGGTAAGCACCGGACTGCTCAAGGACCGTCAAGACGAGCACCTCCTCGTGGGGGGCGGCTGGGTGGCACGAAAGCGGGTGACTTCCCTACCGATTGTTCGGTCGCTGGCGCATTTTGGCTACAGGCGGCCTCAGCCTGTGGACAACTTGACCGTCTGTGCGTTCGATGGAGGCAGGACGTCCATCGAGGGGAGGCCACCGGGCATGCCGGACGGACAGATTGCCGATTCGTCCAGCGGTCCCGACGGCGGCGACGGGCGCGACGGCGCGGATGCGAGGCCGCCGGCCCGCCCCCTCGACCCTGTCGACAGAGACATTCTGCGGCTTTTGCGTGCGGATGGCCGCTTGTCCGTACGGGCGCTGGCCGATCAGGTCCACATCTCCCGCGCCAATGCCTACGCGCGCATCAACCGTCTGCTGGACGACGGCGTGATCCGGGGCTTCAGCGCCCGTATCGACGAGGAGCGCGCAGGGCAGGGAGCCTCGGCCTACATCACGCTGAAGATCGTGCAGGACTCCTGGCGCAGCGTCCGTGAGCAGCTGCTCCAGCTGCCGGGGGCCGCTCATATGGCGCTGGTCAGCGGGGACTTCGACGTGCTGCTGCTGGTGCACACCGCGGACAACAGGTCTCTGCGTGATCTGGTGCTCACCAGGATCCAGTCGATCCCCGAGGTGATCAGCACCCGCACTCTGCTGGTCTTCGAGGAGACCGACCTTGAACCGGAAATCTGACGGCAGCCTCGAGGAGCGCGCACCGAGGGCGGTCAGAGGCAGGACGGTCGGCGACCGGTCATGTAGGTGAACGGATTCCGTCTCTTGTCTTCATTCGTGAACAGGTGACACACTCGTGCACGCCCTGCCCGATGGCAGGACCTCGCACTGAAGGGACGTCACCCCGTGACCGCCCAGCGCATCTCCACGATCACCGTCACACCGGTGGCCTTCCGGGACCGGCCGCTGCTCAACACCGTCGGTGTGCACGAGCCGTACGCGCTGAGGGCCGTCGTCGAGGTCGTCACCGAGAGCGGGCTGTACGGGCTGGGCGAGACCTACGGCGACGCCCCCCATCTGGCGCGCCTGCGCCTGGCCGCCGCCGAACTGGCCGGGATCGACGTCTTCGACCTGAACGCGATGACACGTGCCGTCACCCGGAGCCTCGCCTCGGACACCACCGAAGGCGGGCACGGGATGAGCGGGATGGTCACGGGCTCCAAGAGCACCGACCGTGTGCTCTCGCCGTTCGAGGTGGCCGCGCTCGACATCCAGGGCAAGGCGACCGGCCGTCCCGTCAGCGATCTGCTCGGCGGCGCGGTGCGCTCCCAAGTCGCCTTCGGGGGCTATCTGTTCTACAAGTGGGCAGCCCACCCCGGCGAGGAGGACGACGGGTGGGGTGCCGCGCTCGACCCCGCCGGAATCGTCCGGCAGGCCGAACGCATGGTCGCGGAATACGGCTTCACCGCGCTCAAGCTCAAGGGCGGCGTCTTCCCGCCCGACCAGGAGATCGAGGCCGTACGCGCCCTGCGCCGGGCCTTTCCCGGCCACTTGCTGCGACTCGACCCCAACGCCGCCTGGACCGTGGACACTTCGATCACCGTCGGCCGCGAGCTCGAAGGCGTACTGGAGTATCTGGAGGACCCGACGGCCACCATCGCCGGAATGGCGCGGGTCGCGCGGGAGGTGGCCATGCCGCTGGCCACCAACATGTGCGTGGTCGCGTTCGACGACCTCGAGCCGGCGGTCCGCCAGGACGCGGTGGCGGTCGTCCTGTCCGACCACCACTTCTGGGGCGGGCTGCGGCGCTCCCAGCTGCTGGCCGGAGTGTGCGACACGTTCGACCTCGGGCTGTCCATGCACTCCAACTCCCACCTGGGCGTCAGCCTCGCCGCGATGGTCCAGCTGGCGGCGGCCACGCCCCGCCTCGACCACGTCTGCGACACGCACTGGCCGTGGAAGGACCCCTCCGAGGACGTGATCGTCCCGGGCACGCTCGGCTTCGAGGACGGCGCCGTCGCCGTACCGACCTCGCCGGGTCTCGGCGTGGAACTGGACCGCGACGCGCTCGCGCGCCTGCACGAGAACTACGTCCGCTGCGGGCAGCGCAACCGTGACGACACCGGATACATGCAGCGCTTCGACCCCGCCTACGAGGCCGTGAGCCCGCGATGGTGAGCACGACGGCCGACGCCGCCCCGCTGCGCATCCTCGTCACGGACGGGATCATCAGCCGGTTCCAGAAGGAGCTGACCTCGGACGGCGGGGACGGCCACACCTGGACGACGGCCGTCGGCAGGCCGGACGCGGAGATCATCGCGGAGCTGCCGCAGACCGATGTACTCGTCTGCTCCGGAATGAGCCCGGCCATGGCCGGGGCGGGGTCCGGACTGCGGCTGGTGCACGTCACGGGAGCAGGGTGCGACGGCATACCGTTCGGCTCTCTCGCTCCGGGCGTCGCCGTCGCCAACACCTTCCACCACGGGCGTTCGGTCGCCGAGCACGTGCTGATGAGCGTCATGATGCTCTCGCGCCGCGTGCAGAGCGCGGACCGCGAACTGCGCTCGGGGCTCTGGCGGACGGTACGCACGGATCCGGGGGCCGAGTTCAGCACGACCCTGGAGGGACGGACCGCCGGGCTGATCGGCTTCGGCGAGATCGGTCTGCATACGGCACGTCTCGTATCGGCCATGGGGATGCGGGTACGTGCGGTGCGCCGGAACCCGGACGCCGCGGTCCCCGACGGGGTCGACCTCGACTGGGTGGGCGGCGTCGGCGAACTCGGCCCGCTGCTGGCCGAGTCCGACGTGGTGGTGGTCACCGCGCCGCTGACGGAGGAGACGCGCGGTCTGGTGGGTGCGGAGGCGTTCCGTGCGATGAAGCCGACCGCGTTCCTGGTGAACGTGGCCCGTGGGCCCGTCGTCGACGAGGAGGCCGCCTTCGCAGCGCTCAGCAGCGGCGCGATCGCCGGTGCCGCGCTCGACGTGTGGTGGGACGCCGTCGAGGACCCGGCCCGTGCGATTCCCTCGCGCTACGCGTTCGAGCAGCTGGACAACGTCGTCCTGACGCCGCATCAGTCGGGGCACACGCGTGACACCTTCGAGGCGCGGGCGCGTGACATCGCCGCCAACATCGAGCGGCTGGCGAGCGGGCGGCCCCTCGGCAACGTGGTACGTCCCGCCGCCGGTTGACGCAGCCATTTGACGCAGCCGGTTGACGAAGCCATTTGACGCCGCCGGTCGCCGCTGCTGCCGACGCCGAGGTCTGAGGCCCGAGGCCCGGGGCGTGACCGTCAGAGCAGCTGCTGTCCGACGAGCACGAGCGCACCGATCGCCGAGACGGTGATCGCAGTCCACCGGAGGCGTTCACGGCTCAGCCAGCGGTTGACGAACCTCGACAGCACACACCCGGCGAACGCCGCCGGCGCCAGCGCCGCGAACGTACCCATCGCGGAGCCGTCCAGGCCGCCGCTCACTGCCAGGGCGACCAGCGAGACAGCCGACCCGACGAGGAAGAACGCGCTCATGGTCGAGCGCAGCCGCGGCCCCGGCGACCGCTGCCAGACCAGCGCCATCGGCGGCCCGCCGATGGAGGTCGCCGTCCCCATGATCCCGGAGACCGCGCCGGCCGAGACCAGCGTCAGCCGCCGTGGCCTCGGCGCCCACCCGGCGGCCGTGACGACGATGCCGCCGAGCACCACG
>DATMEI010000702.1:0-3579 GCA_035556995.1 Streptomyces sp. | reverse complement strand
CGGGCGGCGCGTGAACTGCGGGACATCATCGAACGCTCGGTGCGGCGGTAGCCGGCCGGTTCAGCGGACATGCAGGCACCATCAACACGCCGCCCCCGTCCAGTACTTGGTTTGCGACGTCGGGGAACCGACGGCCGACAGACGGTCATTGAGGGGGCGGCACAGCAGAGAGATCACGCGCTCTCGGGCTCGGGGGGTGTCAGAGACCCAACTCGGAGTCGTACGCCCGCGCCACGGCCTCCTTCTCGCCCTCCGCCTCCACGCGGGCGACGCGCTGGCGCCCGGACGTGTACAGCACGAGCTCGCTGGGCTCCCCGGTGACCGTGACGACCGGGGTGCCCTTGTGGGCGACGACTGTCTGGCCGTTGGGGCGGCGCAGGACCAGTCCCACCGGCGACTTGCGGCCGAAGATGCGGGCCGTACCCTCCAGGCGCTTCCACAGCGCGTCCTGGAAGACGGAGTCCAGTTCGCGCGGCGTCCAGTCGAGGGCGGCGCGGCGGACGTCCTCCGCGTGGATGTAGAACTCGATGGTGTTCGCGGCCTCGTCGACCTGCTTGAGGGCGAACGGGGACGAGCGGGGCGGCCCGGTGCGGATGAGCTGGATCAGCTCCTCGTACGGCTTGGCCGCGAACTCTCCCTGCACCCGCTCCCTTCGCTGCGCGAGCGGCTTGATCAGGGCACCGGCCGCCGCGTCGGCACGGCGCTCCCGTACCACCACGTGCGCGGCCAGGTCGCGGGCCTTCCAGCCCTCGCACAGGGTCGGGGCCTCCGGCCCGCTGCTCTCCAACAGATCGGCCAGGATGAGACGTTCACGCTTGGCATGGGTCGACATGCCGCCAAGGGTACGACCGACCGCGCGGCGCGGCGGTGATTTGCCGCGCCACGCCCTCAGCAGAGCCGGGGGTTGGGGGTCCGGGCGCTCGGCGTCACTGACGGCTGCGTTCGAAGAACTCCTCCGCCGTCGACATGAACGCTCGCGTCACCGAGACCGTCCTGCGGTCGCGCAGGCACACCGCGAAGGCTTCGGTGAAGATTTCGGCGTCGAGGATGCGCAGCATGCGGGTCCGGCGGTCCGGGACGTACTCGACGTCCGTGGTGATGCCGATTCCGAACCCCGCGACGACTGCCTCCCGTACGCCCTCGCGGCACACTTCGAGCGTCACGCGCGGGACGATGTCCCGTTCCTGGAGCGCGCGTTCCAGGGTGAGCCGGCAGGTCGAGCCCGTTTCGCGCAACACCAGGGCCTGGCCGGCGAGTTCGGCCAGTTCCACGCCGTCGCGCCCGGCCCACGGATGGTCGTCGCGGCAGAAGAGCACCACGTCCTGCCTGCTGTACGGCAGTGCGTGCAGCCGGGTGTCCAGGGCCGTCTGGCCGACGATGCCGACGTCGATCTCCTGGGCGACGAGTTTGCGGATGATCGATGCCGAGTTGTCGAGCAGCAGCGACATGGTCACGCTCGGATGGGCCCGGTTGAAGGCGGACAGCAGCCGCATCACGAAGTACGGGGCCACACCGCCCACTCGGAGTTCCCCTCGGAGGGTGCTGCCCGCGGAGTTCAGCAGCTCCACCGCTTCGCTCTCCAGGGCGAACAGCTGCTTGGTGATCGTGAAGAGGGACTCGCCGAGTTCGGAGAGGCGTACGCCACGGGGTGTGCGTCGCACGAGCTCGACGCCGTAGTGGGCCTCCAGCTGACGCAGCTGGATCGTCACCGTCGGCTGGCTGACGTGCAGCAGTGACGCCGCCGCCGTGATGCTTCCGGCCACGGCGACGGCGTGGAAGGACCGGAGCTGGTTGAAGCTCACATAGGGAAGAGCGTTCGGCCGCGCGGGAGCCGGGTCGAGCGTGGCCTGCGGTCTGACGTCTGTACGTCCAGGGGCCCCGGCTTCGGACGCGGCCTCGGACATCAGCTCCGTCACCCCTACTCCGACCTACTCCGAGACGCGGGCCCAGACCTGGCCATCCTCGACCCGTGCCGGATAGACGCGCAAGGGTCTCGTCAGCGGGGGGCCCATGGGCTTGCCCGTGGGCACATGGAAGACGCCCTGATGGCGTGGGCATTCGATGGTGTCGTCCTGGACGTATCCGTCGGACAGCGACGCCTCCTGGTGCGTACAGCAGTCGTCGGTGACGTAGTAGTCGCCCGCGATGTTGAAGACCGCCAGGGCGCGCCCGCAGGCGCGCACGCAGATGACGTCGTCCTCTTCGACCTCGGACACGTCGGTCAGGGCACACCAGTCCTGGCCGTGGCCGACTGGGCCGCTGCCGCCGGGTTCGCTGCTCAACTGCCGCCCTCCGCCCCGCTCATGGCGCTGGGCGCCGGGTCGCTGTAGCGGTTCACCAGTGCGTGGTGGCGGCTCATGCTCGTCTTGAGGTCCTGGTAGATCTGCGACCACAGCTCGAAGAACTCCCCGTACATCGCGTGCAGTCCGGGGTCGGGCTCGACGACGCTGCGTATCGGGGCGAGATCCTTCATCGGCTCGCGCATGTTCCCGTAGAGGCCGGCGCCCGAGGCGGCGATCACCGCGTCGCCCAGCGGCGCGGCCTCGTCCACGTCGGGGATCAGCAGACGGCGGTTGGTGACGTTGGCGGTGATCTGGTTCCACAGCGGGCTCTTGGTCGGGCCGCCGTTGAGGACCAGTTCGCGGAAGTCGGCTCCGCCGTCCTCCGCGATGCGGACGTTGGAGTAGAGGTCGAACGCCACCCCCTCGATCAGCGCCCTGATGACGTGGGCGCGGCCGGTGAACGGCTGGATCCCGAAGAAGACACCGCACGCCTGGTCGTCCCAGCGGGGCGAGAGTGAATTCCCCAGATACGGCAGGTACATGAGGCCGTCGGCGCCCGCCGATATCTGTTCGGCCTGCGCCGTGACGAGGTCGAAGACGCTGCGGCCCATGCGTTCGGCGAGGACGCTCTCCGGGTCGGCGAACTTGTCGCGGAACCACTTCAGGGACGCGCCGGTGAAGGCCATCGGCGCGTCGAACAGCGTCATGCCGTCGAGCACATGAGGCCACTTGAGGATGCGGTACTCCTCCGGGAGTTCGTCCCGGGGGACGAGGACGCCCAGGTTGGAGCCGGTGCCCATCGAGTAGTACGCCTGCCCCGCCTCGGTGGCTCCCGCGCCCAGCGCGGCGGCGCCGATGTCGGTGCCGCCCGCCACGACAGCGGTTCCCGCGTGGAGCCCCGTCTCGCGAGCCGCCTGCGGGGTGACGGTCCCGATGACCGTGTCGGAGGTGTGGATGTCCGGATAGATGCCGGGTGGCAGGCCGAGCGCTTCGGTCAGCGAGTGGTCCCAGCGGCCGTGCCGGTGCTCGTAGGGGTAGAAGAGTCCGGCGTCGCCGTGGTTCATCGAGTATTCGCCCGTCAGCCGCATCGTGCAGTAGCCGGCCGGGGAGAGCAGTTTGTGTATCGCCTCGAACACCTGAGGCTCGTGCCGCCGCAGCCACATGGCCTTCGGCTCGATGAACCACGAGGCGACCCGGTTCCCGTTGACGGACTTGATCCGGTCCTCGCCCACCCGCTCGCGGATCTCCTCGCATTCCCGCTGGGCCCGGCTGTCCATCCAGATCATCGCCCGGCGCA
>DATMEI010000701.1:0-4727 GCA_035556995.1 Streptomyces sp. | reverse complement strand
CCTCGCGCACGGGGACGTCGCGGCCGCCTTGGGTGCGAACGCCCTGGCAGTGCTCGGATTCGCTCTCTTCGCAGTGTTCGTGTTGTTCTGGGTGGTGCGCGTCCTGCGGTCCCGGCCGGTGACGGTGCCGCTGCGCAGTCCGCACTGGTGGGCCCTGGGGACCGTGGCACTGGTCTTCACCGTCGTGCGCAATCTGCCGGTGGGTGCCGCCCTCGCCCCGTGATGGCCTGTGTGCGGACGACGGCGCGTACAACCGGGTGCTCTGTCCCGAATATCCAGTTCGAGTCAACCGGATGCGAGACCTCCGGCTCAGGCCCGATAGCATCGCACTGCCCGTTCCGACCACCCTTCGTGCCTTGTGCGAAGGCCGGACCCAGCCCAGAAGGAGGCCGCTCGCGTGAGTGTGCTCGACGAGATCATCGAAGGCGTGCGTGAGGACCTTGCCGAACGGCAGGCGCGCGTCAGCCTCGACGAGCTCAAGGAGCGCGCCGCGGCGGCCCCGCCCGCGAAGGACGGGGTTGCGGCCCTCAAGGGCGACAGTGTCAAGGTCATCTGCGAGGTCAAGCGCTCCAGCCCTTCGAAAGGCGCCCTCGCCGCGATCGCCGACCCGGCCGGGCTCGCAGCCGACTACGAGGCGGGCGGCGCCGCTGTCGTCTCCGTCCTCACCGAGCAGCGGCGCTTCGGCGGGTCGCTCGCCGACCTCGAAGCCGTGCGCGCCAAAGTCGACATCCCCGTGCTGCGCAAGGACTTCATGTTCTCGGCCTACCAGCTCTGGGAGGCCCGGGCGCACGGCGCCGACGTGGTGCTGCTGATCGTCGCCGCCCTGGAACAGGAGGCGCTCGTCTCGCTGATCGAGCGCGCCGAGTCGATCGGCCTGACCCCGCTGGTCGAGGCGCACGACGAGGACGAGGCCGAGCGCGCCCTCGAAGCGGGGGCGCGCATCATCGGGATCAACGCGCGTAATCTCAAGACGCTCGAGGTCGACCGCGACAACTTCTCCCGCATCGCCCCCGAACTCCCCGACCACATCGTCAAGATCGCCGAGTCGGGCGTCCGCGGGCCGCACGACCTGATCGCGTACGCCAACGAGGGTGCCGACGCGGTGCTGGTCGGCGAATCGCTCGTCACGGGCAAGGACCCCAGGACGGCCGTGGCGGACCTGGTCGCCGCCGGCGCACACCCCGCGCTACGGCACGGGAGGGGCTGACGCCCCGCATGAACGCCGTCCGAATCCCACGCCGAGTCCGGCACCGAATCCGGTGCCGCGGCACAGGCTGCCTGCCGGGACCGGCAGCAGTGCACGGCGTGCGGCAGTGCCGCACCGGGAAGAGCCGGTACGCGGCTCTGGCGCGCGGCTGCCGTCCACGCGGGTGCCGGGCGCCCGCACGGCGCGTGCAGGGACGCCGGGTGCGGTACCACATCGGCTGTGAACCGGGCCAGATCAACGGCCGCCGATGGCGCGCGGCCGGCGCGTCCCGCCTCGCGGGCTGAATCCTCCTCCTGGTACGAAGCCCTTCAGGGCAAGGCCGTACGCCGTGTGCGTGGCGTCTCCACGTCCGCGGTTACCGCGACACACCTGCGGTTACCGCAACGGGCAGGCACCGCACCGGAGTTGACCTCACGTCCCGAGGGATTCCCGGGCTCAGGGCCCGAGGTGGAGTACGCCCGCCGGCTGCGCGCCCAAGGCAGACGTTCACAACGACCAACGCGCCCCGCACCCCGTGCGTGGCTGCTCACCCATTTCTTTCTGCGAGGAGCACGTCGGATGTCCGACTACTTCATCCCCGATCCCGAGGGCAGGATTCCCGACGCCCAGGGCTACTTCGGCGCCTTCGGCGGCAAGTTCATCCCGGAGGCGCTCGTCGCCGCCGTCGACGAGGTGGCCGTCGAGTACGAGAAGGCGAAGACCGACCCGGCGTTCACCGCCGAACTGGAAGACCTGATGGTCAACTACACGGGCCGCCCCAGCCCGCTGACCGAGGTGCCCCGGTTCGCCCGGCAGGCGGGCGGTGCGCGGGTCTTCCTCAAGCGCGAAGACCTCAACCACACCGGATCGCACAAGATCAACAACGTGCTGGGCCAGGCCCTGCTGACCAAGCGGATGGGCAAGACCCGCGTCATCGCGGAGACCGGCGCCGGCCAGCACGGCGTGGCGACCGCCACCGCCTGCGCCCTCTTCGGTCTCGAATGCACCGTCTACATGGGCGAGATCGACACCGAGCGGCAGGCCCTGAACGTGGCGCGCATGCGCATCCTGGGCGCCGAGGTCGTGCCCGTGACCTCCGGCAGCAGGACACTGAAGGACGCCATCAACGAGGCGTTCCGCGACTGGGTCGCCAACGTCGACCGTACGCACTACCTCTTCGGCACGGTCGCCGGACCGCACCCCTTCCCGCGTCTGGTGCGCGACTTCCACCGCGTGATCGGCGTCGAGGCCCGCCGTCAGATCCTCGAGCGTGCCGGGAGGCTGCCGGACGCCGTGGCCGCCTGCGTCGGCGGCGGCTCCAACGCCATCGGGATCTTCCACGCGTTCCTGCCGGACGCGGACGTACGGCTCGTCGGCCTGGAAGCCGCCGGGCACGGCGTCGAATCCGGTGAGCACGCGGCGACGCTGTCCGTCGGTGAGCCGGGCATCCTGCACGGTTCGCGCAGCTTCGTACTGCAGGACGACGAGGGGCAGATCACCGAGCCGTACTCGATCTCGGCCGGTCTGGACTACCCGGGGATCGGCCCGGAGCACGCCTATCTGAAGCAGTCGGGACGCGGCGAGTACCGGGCCGTCACCGATGACGAGGCCATGCGTGCGCTGCGGCTGCTGTGCGAGACGGAAGGCATCATCCCGGCGATCGAGAGCGCGCACGCGCTGGCCGGCGCCCTCGATCTGGGCACCGAACTGGGCCCCGACGGGCTGATCCTGGTGAATCTCTCCGGACGCGGCGACAAGGACATGGACAGCGCCGCGCGTTACTTCGGGCTCTACGACGAGGGGGCAGACAAGTGAGCGGACGAACCACCGGCGGCATCGAGCTGCTGAACTCCGTGCTGGCCCAGGCGCGTTCGGAGAACCGTGCGGCTCTCGTCGGCTATCTGCCCGCGGGCTTCCCCACCGTCGACGGCGGTGTGCAGGCGTGTATCGCGCTGCTGGAGAGCGGCTGCGACGTGGTCGAGGTCGGGCTGCCGCACAGCGACCCCGTGCTGGACGGACCGGTCATCCAGACTGCTGACGACATCGCCCTGCGCGGCGGCGTCCGCATCGCCGATGTCGTACGCACGGTGCGCGAAGCACACGCCGCGACGGGCAAGCCGGTGCTGTGCATGACGTACTGGAACCCGGTGGACCGCTACGGCGTGGAGCGCTTCGCCGCCGAAATGGCCGAAGCGGGCGGTGCGGGCTGCATCCTCCCCGACCTGCCCGTCGAGGAGTCGGAGACCTGGCGCAAGGCCGCCGAACAGCACGGCCTGGCCACGGTGTTCGTGGTCGCGCCGAGCAGCAGGGACGAGCGGCTGGCGAAGATCACGGCAGTGGGCAGCGGTTTCGTCTACGCGGCCTCGCTGATGGGCGTAACCGGCACGCGGCAGTCCGTCGGCCAGGAAGCCCAGGACCTGGTGTCCCGTACGCGGGCGACGACGCAGCTGCCGGTCTGCGTCGGTCTGGGCGTCTCCAACGCCGAACAGGCAGAGGAGGTCGCCGAGTTCGCCGACGGTGTCATCGTCGGCTCGGCCTTCGTCAAGCAGCTGCTCGCGCACCCGGACGACTTGGAGGCCGGCCTCGCGGGCGTGAAGACGCTGGCGGGCGAACTCGCCGAGGGCGTACGGCGGCGCAGGACGTGACGGGGCCGCCGCACGCCCAGTGCAGCCGGGACTTGCACAGCACTCCCTAGCCCGGCAGGGCGAATGCGGATTCCGCACAAGCGCGGGACGGTGGCGTGGCCGCCGTCCCGCGCCTCGCTCTTTCGGGCGAAACGAGGCACAAGTACGCACGCACTCCGGCCCTCCGTTCGTTGGCCCACGGTGTGATGAGCCAGAAGAACCAAGCGGGTCAAGAGGGGAAGCGCACCGCCACGGAGCGGCTGCGGGAACAGCGCGAGCGGGACCGTAGGGCCCAGAAACGCGGAAGGAACCTCAAGGTGGCGGGCATCGTCGTCGCGCTGCTCGCCGTCGCGGGCGGTGTGGGCGCCATGGTCGCCCAACACGGCGGCGGGGACGCGAACGCCGACGCCAAGCCGATCACCGTGGGCAAGAGTGACGCACCGGCGAAGCTCACCGTCTACGAGGACTTCCGCTGCCCTGCCTGCGCCCAGTTCGAGCAGGAGTTCCGCGGCACGATCCGCGGCCTGGAGAAGAAGGGCAAACTCAAGGCGGAATACCACCTGGTCACGATCATCGACGACAACATGGGCGGCACCGGCTCCCACAAGGCCGCCAACGCGGCGGTGTGCGCGAAGGACGCGGGGAAGTTCCGCAAGTTCCACGACGTGCTCTACCGGAACCAGCCGGCCGAGCAGGACGACGCCTTCGCCAGTACGAAGACCCTGATCAAGCTCGCCGGGAAGGTCGAAGGGCTGGACAGCCCGCGCTTCCGTTCGTTGGCCCACGGTGTGATGAGCCAGAAGAACCCATCGGGTCACGAGGGACAGCGCACCGCTACTGAGCGGCTGCGGGAACAGCGCAAGCGGGAGCGGGCCGCGGAGCGGCGCGGCCGGAACCTCAAGGTGGCAGGCATCGTC
>DATMEI010000700.1:0-8723 GCA_035556995.1 Streptomyces sp. | reverse complement strand
AGCGAGCAGTGGATGAATCCCACGTCCGCAAGGGTGTGTCCGCGCGTGGACATCTCGTACGCACCGGACGTGCGGGCGGCCTCCCACAGGGAGCGTTCAGTGATGTGCAACAGCTCAGCCATGAGGCAACGTTAGTGCCCGACGGCCGTCCTGGGGTCAGAGCCGCCGCGTCGCCAGCGTCAGCCGGTCACGGGCGTCGAAGAGCGCATCCTTGATCATCTGCTCGTGCGCCGGCGTCAGCCGCGCGACGGGGACCGAGCAGCTGATGGCGTCCCGCGCGGGCGTCCGGTAGGGGATGGCGACGCCGAAGCAGCGCAGCCCCAGGGTGTTCTCCTCGCGGTCGACGGCGTAGCCCTGCTCCCGTACGAGCGCCAGTTCCTCGATGAGCTTCTCGCGGTCGGTGAGGGTGTGCTCGGTCAGCGGCGGCAGCGTCTCGGGCAGCATCTTGCGCACCTGCTCGTCGTCGTACGTGGCCAGCAGCGCCTTGCCGAGAGACGTGGAGTGCGCGGGCAGCCGCCGCCCGACCCGGGTGAAGGGGCGCAGATAGTGCTGGGACTGGCGGGTGGCGAGGTAGACGACGTTCGTGCCGTCCAGGCGTGCGAGGTGGATGGTCTCCGTGGTGTCGTCGGAGAGACGGTCGAGGGTCGGCCGGGCAGCTGCCACGGCCTCGTCGCCGTCGATGTAGGAGGTGCCCACCAGCAGCGCCCGTACGCCGATTCCATACCGTGTGCCGGTGGAGTCCGTCTCCACCCAGCCCAGGTCGACGAGCGTGCGCAGCAGCATGTACAAACTGGACTTGGGGTACCCGACGGCTTCCTGCACGTCAGCGAGGGAGTGCATGCCGGGACGCCCCGCGAAGAACTCCAGCAGCTCCACCGTGCGCACAGCGGACTTGACCTGCGAAGCTCCCGTCTCGCCAGCTGACATCGACCTTGACCCCCTAGTTGCGGCACTCATAGGGTCCCTGGCAGTGGTTCACCGACAGAGACGGTGTTCAGTATATCGAACGGCCTCTCTGCGGAGACAAGCACGTGGCAGGAGGAAATCTCGGTGGCAGCAGCACCAGTGTGGAGCGTCGACCCCCGGACCGGAAAGCAGCGCGAACAGGTGGGCACGGAGGCCACGCCCGCCGACGTCGACGCCGCCGTACGCGCGGCGCACGGCGCCCTCGAGCCGCTCGCCGACCGCACCGTACGAGCCGCCCTGCTCCGCGCCGCCGCGGCTCAACTGAACGCGGCAAGCGAGGAGATCATCACCACGGGGGACGCGGAGACCGCTCTCGGGCGGCCCCGGCTCACCGGGGAGCTCGCCCGTACGGAAGCCCAGCTGCGCGCCTTCGCGGACGAGATCGAGGACGGCGCGTACCTCGGGATCACCATCAACCACACCGACCCGGGCGCGACCCCGCCTTGCCCGGACCTGCGTCGCTACAAGATCCCGCTCGGCGTCGCCGCGGTGTACGCCGCCTCCAACTTCCCGCTGGCCTTCTCCGTGCCCGGCGGCGACACCGCCAGCGCGCTCGCCGCGGGCTGCCCGGTCGTCGTCAAGGCACACCCGGACCACCCGGCCACCTCCGAGCTGACGGGCGCCGCGCTGCGCCGCGCGGCAGCCGAGGTCGGGCTGCCCGAGGACGTGCTCAGCGTGGTGCACGGCTTCGAGGCGGGCGTCGAGCTGGTCAAGCACCCACTGGTCACGGCCGTCGGCTTCACCGGTTCCGTACGGGGCGGGCGCGCCCTCTTCGACGCGGCTGCCGCACGGCACACGCCGATCCCCTTCCACGGCGAACTCGGCTCCCTCAACCCGGTCGTCATCACCTCGGCGGCGGCAGCGGAGCGCGCGGAGGAGATCGGCACGGGGCTTGCCGGTTCGATGACGATGGGCACCGGACAGTTCTGCACCAAGCCCGGATTCGTCCTGGCACCCGAGGGCGAGGCCGGCGACCGTCTGCTGAGCGCACTGCGCGACGCGGTGGGCAAGGCCGCCCAAGGACCGCTGCTGGACAGCAGGATGCGGGAGGCGTTCCTCGCCGGGATCGACGCCCGTACGGAACTGGAGGGCGTCGAGGCTCCAGTGCTCGCGGGCGCGGGTGAGGACGAGCACGCGGTCAGTGCCGGCTTCCTCACCGTCCCCGCAGGGAAGCTCGGACAGCCGCAGTACGAGCTGCTGTTGGAGGAGTGCTTCGGTCCGGTCACCGTCGTCGCACGCTACCGGGACGAGGACGAGGTCACCGCAGCGCTCTCACGCATGCCGGGCAACCTGACCGCGACCCTTCAGCTCAGCGGAGGCGAGGCGGCCGGTGACGGCGGACAGGGCGCGCGGCTGCTGGCGACGCTGACGCCGCTGGCGGGACGCGTCCTGGTCAACGGCTGGCCGACGGGCGTGGCTGTCGCTCCCGCACAGCACCACGGCGGGCCGTACCCGGCCACCACCTCCACGTCGACCTCTGTGGGCGCCACCGCGATCGAGCGCTGGCTGCGCCCCGTGGCGTACCAGGACGCGCCGGAGCCGCTGCTGCCGCCGGAGCTGCGTGACGCCAACCCGCTCGGTCTGCCGCGCCGCGTCGACGGCCGCTGGGAGAACTGAACAGGCGCAGCAGGGAGTTCACCGGAACTCTCACCGGGCCCGGGAACGCTCGGGCTCGTCGGGAACCGGGAACCGGGAACTCGCGCAGGCGCTTCCGCCTGGACTTCAGGGACGCCACTCGGGGCGGGTCATGCCGTGCAGACTGCGGTACGCGGCCCGCTCCGGTGGCGTCCAGCCCGTCAGCAGCCCGGGCTCGAGCCGGTAGACCTCGACCCCGATCGGATGGCAGACCTCGACGGGGTCACCGGCGCCGGGTCCCCACATCGGTACGGACAGATCGCCGCCCGGACAGGTCGACAGCGCGCACAGCAGGTCCTGTTCGGCGAAGAACTCCAAGTGGTCGCCGGGACGTGCAGGGCAGTCCTTCATGAAGTACTGGTCGTCCTCGTTGAGTCCGGTGCACTGGAAGACGTTGAGCACATCGTGCACGTCGAACTCCGTGAGCCCGTACGGCAGTACGGCCCGCACCAGGTTCGAATGGCAGTGGAAGTCGAAGTCCTCGCCCGTGAGCATGCGGTTGACGTACGGATCGCAGCGCGTCCCGAGCAGATCGTGCACTCTGCCGCCCTCGGCGTCCGGGCCGTAACCGGCGAGCGTGTCCGCGGTGATGGTCAGCAGCGGCCGCAGAAACGGAAGCGTGGACCACAGCCGGTCGTAGGTGCTGACGTGTGCGCGCTGCAACTGCCTTGTACGCGAGGCCCACAGCCGCTCACGCGGATCGTGCCGGTTCCATACGTTGAGGTCGCCGACCTGAGGGCCGTCCACCGTGACCAGACGGCACAGATGCCCGGCCGGCACCTCCCAGGCACGGCCCGAACGGATCGGCACGGTGAAACCGTCCACCAGTTCACGGCCGCTGCCGTCGGTGGCGGATGCCGCGCGGTCGTAGAAGCCGCGGTCGATGTCGAGTGGTCCGCCCTCGCTCGCCTGGTAGGCGGCGGCAGTAGTGGCCATGCGTGTGCGCTCTCCCTCTCGGCCGGTTCGCCGTGTGTGCCGGCGGAGATCGCATCAGAGATCAGCCCGGCTGAAAAGGGGGGAGGCCGTCATGCGGCCTCCCCCCTCATCCAGCGGGCTCAGCGCGCTCTGCGCCGCGTCACTTCACCGGAGTGAAGTCGCGCGCCCCGATGTAGTCGGGACGGCGGACCGGTGCCGCGAAGGGCTCCACGGCCTTGTTCTCCACGCTGTTGAAGACGATGAACACATTGCTCCGCGGGTACGGAGTGATGTTGTCACCGCTCCCGTGCATGCAGTTGCAGTCGAACCACGTCGCCGACCCGGCCTCGCCCGTGAACAGCTTGATGCTGTGCGCGTCTGCGAACTTGGTCAGGGACTCGTCGGACGGAGTGCCCGCGTTCTGCATCTGCAGGGACTGCTTGTAGTTGTCTTTCGGCGTTTCGCCCGAGCAGCCGAGGAACGTCCTGTGGGACCCCGGCATGATCATCAAGCCGCCGTTGGAGTCGTAGTTCCGGGTCAGCGCGATCGAGACCGAGACGGTCCGCATGTTGGGAATGCCGTCCTCCGCGTGCCAGGTCTCGAAGTCGGAGTGCCAGTAGAAGCCCGTGGCACCGAAGCCCGGCTTGACGTTGATACGGGACTGGTGGACGTAGACGTCAGATCCCAGGATCTGCCGTGCCCGGCCCACTACACGCGGGTCCCTCACCAATGCGGCGAAGACCTCGCTGATCTTGTGCACCTCGAACACGGTCCGGATCTCTTCCGACTTGGGCTCGACGATCGAGCGCTCGTCGGCACGGATCTCCGGATCCGTGGTGAGCCGATCCAGTTCCCTGCGGTACATGTCCACCTCATCGGGAGTGATGAGCTGGTCGATCGCAAGGAACCCGTCCTGCTCGTAATCCGCCAGAACTGCGGCCTCGATGGGCCCCGGAGTACCCGGTTCGGACCACACGACGGGGTCCATACGTGGGGTGGCCACCTCGGTGGCTCCGCGAGTCGGGTACAGGTCGGCGGTGCGCTCGGGTGCGGTGGTCATGGTGTTGCCTTCCTCTCCTCTCGTACGGCCCTGTAGGTGGGGCGAGCGGCCGAAGAGGCCGAACTGACCTGCGACGGCCGAGCTTTGTGCTCAGTCGTCGTCGGGCTCAGTGAGAAGCGGATAGACGCCGTTCTCGTCGTGATCTTCCCGGCCCGTCACGGGCGGATTGAAGACACAGATGCACCGGAAGTCGGTCTTCGGGCGCATGGTGTGCTTCTCGTGCCCGTCGAGCAGATACATGGTGCCGGGGGTGATCAGATGCGTCTCACCCGTTTCGTCGTTGGTGAGTTCGGACTCGCCCTCTACGCACAGTACGGCCTCGATGTGGTTCGCGTACCACATCGACGTCTCCGTCCCCGCGTACAGCACGGTCTCGTGCAGGGAGAAGCCGGCTCGCTCCTTGGCCAGCACGATCCGCTTGCTTTCCCAGGTGCCGGATGCGGACTTGATGTGACGGTCGGTGTCCTCGATGTCCTTGAAAGAACGAACAATCACGTTCTGTCTTGCCTTTCTCTCTCATTACGGGGTCGGCCCGCCCCGGACGCAACCGGGACGGGCCGTGGGCGGTGGAACTAGGCGGTTTCGCGGACCGCGCGCGCCAGCACGCGCAGGCCCTCGTCCAGCTCCTCGGCGGTGATGGTCAGGGACGGAAGCAGCTTGACGACCTCGCTCTGCGGGCCGGAGGTCTCGATGAGCAGACCCAGCTCGAAGCAGCGCTTGGCGACGGCGCCGGCACGGTCCTTGTCGTGGAACTCGAGGCCCCAGACGAGCCCGCGGCCACGGAAGTTGACCACATCCTCGCTGTGCTCCTCGGAGATGGCGCTCAGCACGGCCTCGACCTGCTCGCCGCGCGAGAGCGTCTGCTTCTCCATCTGGCTGTCGGCCCAGTATGTCTCGATCGCGGCCGTGGCCGTGACGAACGCCGGGTTGTTGCCGCGGAAGGTGCCGTTGTGCTCGCCCGGCTCCCAGATGTCCAGCTCGGGCTTGAACAGGGTGAGGGCGAGCGGCATGCCGTAGGCGCCGATGGACTTCGACAGCGTGATGATGTCCGGCTTGATGCCCGCCTCCTCGAAGGAGAAGAAGGCGCCGGTACGGCCGCAGCCCATCTGGATGTCGTCGACGATCAGCAGCATGTCGTGCCGCTGGCACAGGTCGGAGAGGTCACGCAGCCACTCGGCGCGTGCCACGTTGATGCCGCCCTCGCCCTGCACGGTCTCCACGATGACGGCCGCGGGCTGGTTCAGGCCGGAGCCCTGGTCCTCCAGCAACCGCTCGAACCAGACGAAGTCGTCGGTGGTGCCGCCCAGGTAGTCGTCGAAGGGCATCGGCGTGCCGTGCACGAGCGGGATGCCCGCGCCGGCGCGCTTGAAGGCGTTGCCGGTGACGGCGAGCGAGCCCAGCGACATGCCGTGGAAGGCGTTGGTGAAGGAGACGATGGACTCGCGGCCCTTGACCTTGCGGGCGAGCTTGAGCGCCGCCTCGACGGCGTTGGTGCCGGTCGGGCCGGGGAACATCACCTTGTGGTTCATGCCGCGCGGCTGAAGGATCTTCTCCTGGAAGGTCTCCAGGAACGCCCTCTTGGCTGCGGTGCTCATGTCGAGGCCGTGCACGACCCCGTCACGCTCGAGGTAGTCGAGCAGCGCCCGTTTGAGTACGGGGTTGTTGTGGCCGTAGTTGAGCGTTCCGGCGCCGGCGAAGAAGTCGAGGTACGTATGGCCGTCCTCGTCGTACATGTGTGAACCCTGCGCCCGGTCGAAGATGGTCGGCCATGCGCGGCAGTAGCTGCGGACTTCCGACTCGACGGTCTCGAAGACGCTCAGGTCCGGCTGGGTGATGGTCACAGCATGCTCCTGGGAGTGAGTTGCGTGCGGAGAAGTTCTCTGGCGGATTTGCAGGGATTGCAGGGTGGTTCGAAGTCGGGGGCGCGAAGAGGCACCGGGCGCGCGCAGGGATCAGCGCGGGGCCAGTGGCCTGACGTCGGTCAGGGACGCGATCGGGCCGATCCGGTACAGCACTTCGGGTTCGTGACCGCTTTCGGGGAACACTCCGGCATCGAAGAGCACCTCCTTCTCCATGTCCGCGCCGTGGCGCTCGGCGAAGGAGGTGAAGAGACGGTTCGAGGGAGTGTTGTCAGGGGTGACGGTGGTCTCGATCCCGTCGATCCCCACTTCCCGTGCCACACGGGCAGCCAGCCCGTCGAGCATCGCCGCTGCCAGTCCGCGGCCGCGTGCCGCCTCGTCGACGGCGACCTGCCAGACGACGAGCGACTGCGGACGCGTGGGGCGTACGTAGCCGGTGATGAAGCCGACCGGCTCGCCGTGCGCGTCCCGTGCCACCACGGAGGTGGCGGCGAAGTCGCGGCACCACAGGAGGTAGCTGTAGGAAGAGTTGAGGTCGAGCGTCCGGGAGTCCCGGGCGATGCGCCACAGCGCCGCTCCGTCCTCCAGTTGTGGAGCGTCGAGTGTCAGCCCCTCCGGCATTTCCAGGAAATTCCTGTGGGTACGTGCACGGTCTGCTTGTGCGGCGGTCATGGGTATTAAATTTACCTAGCAGCTTCCAAAAACGCACGGCGGCGTGGGGTTACACAAGGGCGGGCCATGTGTTATCGCGCGCAGGCGCGCACGGACGTTCAACAGGGCCGTTCTGCCCCGGCGTATGGGCATTTTCCCGGACGATACCGGCGTCCTGTGGAGTCCGTCACATTGGCGTAACGACCATGAGACCAGGGCGAATTACGCCATGGTAACCAGTGGGAATCTCAGCGTTTAAGAGACTGGAAAGCGGGCAGAAGAATACGGGAGGCTACGCTCGAATAAAAGTCGGAAATGCATTCTCCGCCGCTGACGCCAATGTCGCATCTTTTCTGTCGGCAGCGCAATGGGATCACCACGTTGAGTATCCGGACCGGGCGCCCGTGAAGTGCCCTTGCGTAACCCGGCGGGTGTGGCAGCGCGGGAGTGGCTCGTAGGCTGCGGGCCATGAGCGACGGCGTCAATCTCCACATCAAGGGGCACGTGCTGGCCGGGCCCGAGGACATACGGGACGAACTGTGGGTGGTGGACGGGCGCATCACCTACGAGCGCCCCCCGCACACAGTGCCCGATTCCGGCGTCATAGAGGGCTGGGTGCTGCCCGGCCTCGTCGACGCACACTGCCACGTCGGCCTGGGCACCGAGGGCCCCGTGGACGATTCGACCACCGAGAAGCAGGCACTGACCGAACGTGAAGCGGGCGCGCTGCTGCTCCGCGACGCCGGCTCGCCCTCGGACACCCGGTGGGTCGACGACCGTGCGGACCTGCCCCGGATCATCCGCGCCGGCCGGCACATCGCCCGTACGAAGCGCTACCTCCGCAACTTCGCGCACGAGATCGAGCCGGGCGACCTGGCCGCCTACACCCGGCTCGAGGCGCGGCGCGGCGACGGCTGGGTGAAGCTCGTAGGGGACTGGATAGACCGTGAAGAGGGCGACCTCGCCCCGAGCTGGCCGCGCTGGGCACTGGACGAGGCCATCGCCGCCGCACACGAGGAAGGCGCGAGGGTCACCGCGCACTGCTTCGCGGAGAACTCGCTGCGCGACCTGGTGGAGGCCGGCATCGACTGCATCGAGCACGCCACGGGGCTCACCGAGGAGACCATCCCGCTCTTCGCCGAACGCGGCGTCGCGATCGTTCCCACCCTCGTCAACACCGCCACGTTCCCGCAGCTCGCGGCAGGCGGCATGAAGTTCCCGCGCTGGGCGGCCCACATGAGGCGGCTCTACGAGCGCCGCTACGAGACGGTCCGCGCCGCCCACGAGGCCGGCGTCCCCGTCTTCACGGGCACGGACGCGGGCGGGTCCCTGCCGCACGGACTGGTCTCGGCGGAGGTCGGTGAGCTGGTGACAGCGGGTATCCCGGCAGCGGACGCGCTGTCGGCGGCGGTCTGGGGGGCGCGGCGCTGGCTGGGACGTCCCGGGCTGGACGAAGGTGCGCCCGCGGACCTCGTGGTCTACGGAGAGGACCCGCGGGCCGACGTACGGGTGCTGGGGGCCCCGCAGCGCGTGATGCTGCGGGGCGAGGTGGTGCGGTAACCGTGCCGGAGGCGTCGGGGCAGGGAGCTTCTGGGCCGGGGACACCGGGGCGGGGGGCGGGACCGGGGGCGTCGGCG
>DATMEI010000699.1:0-5464 GCA_035556995.1 Streptomyces sp. | reverse complement strand
AGCGGACTATCGGTACTCCTGACGAGACCACGGAAGAACCAGCCGACGATTCCCCCGGCGACGGCGGGGAGTCCGCGTCCCGTGGCAGGCGGCGCATCGGAGTGCTGGTCACGGTGGCCGCTCTCGCATACGCCCTCGACCTGGTCACCAAGCTGATCGTGGTAGCCGGTCTGGAGCATCACGCACCGATCCAGGTGATCGGCACGGTGCTCCAGCTGGACGTCGTACGCAACCGGGGCGCCGCCTTCGGGATCGGCGAGGCCCTGACCCTCGTGCTGACGGCGATCGCCGCAGTGGTGATCGTCGTCATCGCCCGGATCGCGCGGAAGCTTTACAGCACGCCCTGGGCGATCGCGCTGGGGCTGCTGCTGGGCGGGGCCTTCGGGAATCTCACCGACCGGGTCTTCCGGTCGCCGGGCGTCTTCCAGGGTGCGGTCGTGGACTTCATCGCGCCCACGCACTTCGCGGTCTTCAACCTCGCCGACTCGGCAATCGTCTGCGGGGGCATTTTGATCGTGATCCTTTCCTTCCGCGGGCTGGACCCGGACGGGACCGTGCACAAGGACTGACTGCCGGGCCGGTGCCGGGACCGGCACTTCGGCCGTCCGATGTGCGTCTGTCCCCTTCCGCCAGGGAGGAACGGGTCAAAGGCATGTGCGGGTGTCCGGCATACTCGATCGGGTGAGCACCCTTCCCGAAACCCGGACCCTGCCCGTACCTGACGGACTCGAAGGCGAGCGCGTCGACGCCGCCATTGCCCGGATATTCGGATTCTCCCGCACCAAGGCGGCCGAACTGGCCGCTGACGGAAAGGTGTTGCTGGACGGATCCGCGGCCGGGAAGTCGGACCGGGTGTACGGCGGAGCCCAGCTCGAAGTGGAGCTGCCCGCGCCGCCCCAGCCCGTACGGATCGTCGCCGAGCCGGTCGAGGGCATGGAGATCGTGCACGACGACGCGGACATCGTGGTGATCGTCAAGCCGGTCGGTGTCGCCGCGCACCCCAGCCCGGGCTGGAGCGGACCGACCGTGATCGGCGGGCTCGCCGCTGCCGGATACTCCATCGCCACCTCGGGGGCGGCAGAGCGGCAGGGCATCGTGCACCGGCTGGACGTCGGTACGTCCGGGCTGATGGCCGTCGCGAAGTCGGAGCGCGCGTACACGCTGCTCAAGCAGCAGTTCCGGGAGCGGACCGTGGACAAGCGGTACCACGCGCTCGTACAGGGCCATCCCGATCCGATGAGCGGGACCATCGACGCACCTGTGGGACGGCACCCGCAGCACGACTACAAGTGGGCCGTCACCGCTGAGGGCAAGCCGTCCGTGACGCACTACGACCTCATCGAGGCGTTCCGGGCGGCCAGTCTGCTCGACATCAAGCTGGAGACGGGGCGTACCCACCAGATCCGCGTACACATGGCCGCGCACCGGCACCCCTGCGTGGGTGACCTCACCTACGGTGCCGATCCGACGCTCGCGAAGCGGCTGCGGCTGGAGAGGCAGTGGCTGCACGCGGTCAGGCTCGGCTTCGAGCATCCGTCCGACGGCAGCTGGGTGGAGTACGCGAGCGAGTACCCGGACGATCTTCAGCGTGCACTGGACCGGGTGCGCGCAGAGAGCGCCTGAACGTGGACCAGCTCGCCCTTCTCTTCGCTCTGCTGCTCGGTGCCGTCCTGACCGTCCCGCTGGGGGACAGGCTGGGACTGCCGTCGCCGCTGCTGATGACTCTGCTGGGCGGTGTGCTGGCGCTGCTGCCGTTCGTCCCGGATGTGCAGGTGCCTCCTGAGCTCATCCTTCCGCTCGTGCTGCCCCCGTTGCTCTACGCGGCTGTGCACCGCACGTCCTGGCGGCAGTTCGCCGCGAACATACGGCCGATCTTTCTGCTGGCCGTCGCGCTGGTCTTCGTGACGACCGCGGTGGTCGCGGCCGTCGCCCACACGCTGGTGCCCGGGCTCGGTGTCGCGGGCGCCGTCGCACTGGGCGCGCTGGTCGCGCCGCCCGACCCCGTCGCCGCCACGAGCGTGGCCGGTCAGCTGGGGCTGCCGCGGCGGCTGGTGTCGATCCTGGAGGGCGAGGGCCTCTTCAACGACGTCACAGCGATCACGCTCTACCACGTGGCCATCGCCGCTGCCGTCACCGGCACCTTCTCGGTCGGCGGTGCCGTGGGTGAACTCGTGCTCTCCGCGGTCGTCGCGGTCGTCGTCGGGCTCGCGCTGGGCTGGGCCACGAACAAGCTCGCCGGTCTGCTCGGCGACGCGACCCTGCAGACGGGGCTGTCGCTGCTGGTGCCGTTCGCCTCGTACGTACTGGCGGAGGAGCTGAAGGGTTCCGGGGTACTGGCCGTGCTGATGACGGCGCTCTATCTGTCTTCCGGACGGGCCGTGGACGCGGACGACGTGCAGGGGCGACTGGTCGGGCAGAGCTTCTGGTCGATCGTCGACACACTCGTCACCGGCGTCGCGTTCGGGCTCATCGGACTGGAGCTCGCCGTGGTCGTCGGCCCGGTGAGCGGACGCTGGGGCGAGCTGCTTCCGGCGGCGCTCGCGGTGGTCGCGGCAGTGGTCGTCGTGCGTCTGGTGTGGCTTCTGCCCGCGGCGTGGCTGGCCAAGCGCCTGCACCGGCGCAAGGACCTGGACGAGGACATTCCCCTCAACTGGCGTGAGACGACGGTCGTTTGGTGGGCCGGTATGCGCGGCGTGGCCTCGGTCGCGCTGGCGATAGCCGTACCGCTGCATGTGAACGGGGGGAAGGAGTTCCCCGAGCGGGAGGCGATCCTCTTCATAGCCTTCGCTGTCGTGCTGGCCACGCTCGTCCTGCAAGGTCTGACCCTGCCGTGGCTGGTCAGGCGTCTGCGCGTACGGGCGGACAGCGCGGCCGAGCGTGAGCTGGAGCGGCAGCTCGCGCTCCGCTGCGAGAAGGCCGCACGTGAGCGGCTGCGGGAGATAGAAGCGGTCGAGGACCTTCCAGAGGAGGTCTCGGACGCACTGCTGCGGCGGGCGCACGAGGTGGGTGCGCGAATATCGCCGGACATCGTGGACGAGGAACGGCGCGAGGCGCACTCGACGCGTGCGGCCCGCATCAAGAAGATCCACAGGCTGAACAACGAGTTGCTGTCCGCCGCCCGTCACGAGGTTCTCGCCGCGCGCAGTGAGGCCGGAGCCGATCCTGAAGTGTGTGACCGGGTCCTGCACCAGCTGGATCTGCGAAGCTATCGCGGCGCCTGAGCCCGGCCGTGCACGGCGTGGCCGGCGAGAGCGGGGATCAGGAGAGTCACGGGGGTCAGGAGAGTTTGCTCTCCCGGTGGTCCCAGTGGCCGTTGGACGAGGTTCCTGTGAAGTCGTCGGAGGAGGCGAGGCGCACCCTCGGCAGAGCGGAGGGGTGTTCGCGCTGGAGCCAGCCGAGCAGCTGCTCGCGCAGGTCGCAGCGGAGCGTCCACAGATCGTCCGAGGTACGGGCGGAGACGGCGGCGCGTACCTCGATCGTGGAGGGTGTGGAGTCCGTGACGACCAGGCTCCAACTGCGCCCGTCCCAGTAGTCGTTGGCGCGCACCAGCTCTTCCGTCCTGGCACGCAGCTCGTTGATCGGGGCGGTGTGGTCGAGCTGGAGGAAGACCGTGCCGGTCAGCTGGGGGCCGCCGCGTGACCAGTTCTCGAACGGCTTGCTGGTGAAGTACGAGACGGGCATGGTGATCCGGCGCTCGTCCCAGGTGCGGAGCACCAGATAGGAGACGGTGATCTCGTCCACCGTGCCCATCTCCCCGTCGACCACGACCTCGTCGCCGATACGCACCATGTCGCCGAAGGCGATGGACAAGCCCGCGAAGAGGTTGCCCAGCGTGGACTGTGCGGCGATACCGGCGACGATTCCCAGGACGCCGGCCGAGGCGAGCATCGAGGTGCCCAGCGTCCTCATCGCGGGGAACTGCAGGAGGATCGCGGAGGCCGCGATCACCACGACGACGGCGGTGACCAGCCGCTGGATAAGAGTCAGCTGAGTCTTCACACGCCGGGCGCGTGCCGGGTCGTGGGCCAGGCCCGCGTAGCGGACCGTGGACGTCTCGACGACGGCGGCGATGACCCGCAGCGCCAGCCAGGCGGTGGCGCCGATCAGGATGATGTGCAGCCAGAGGTTGACGGTCGGCTGGGTGCTGCGCGCGATGTCCGCGTGCTCGTAGAACCCGTTCAGCAGCGCGACGAAGATCACGGCTTGCAGGGGCACGCGCCCGCGGCGCAGCAGCCCCCACAGCGGGGTCTCGGGGTGCCGGGCGTCGATGCGGCGCAGCAGCCGGTCGGTTGCCCAGGCGACAGCGAACGCGAGCACGATCGCACCGCCGAACACGATGAGCGGCCGTAGCACGTTCTCCATGACTGGATGACTCCTCGGGGGTTGACAGGCACTGCCGACGGTACCTGCCACCATGGGCGGGGTCCCGGCCTGGGAACGGGCTTTCGGCGCTATGTGAGGGAAGTGACACTTTGGCCACCGTCGTGCTGTTCCACTCCGTCTACGGGCTGCGACCCGCCGTACACGAGGCCGCCGAGCGGCTGCGGGCCGCCGGGCACGAGGTGCATACGCCCGACCTGTTCGAGGGACGTACGGCGGACACCGTCGAGGACGGCATGGAGCTGAAGGACGAGATCGGCAGGGACGAGCTGCTGATGCGGGCCGTCACCGTCACCGCCCCGCTCTCGGATCGGGGCCTGGTCTACGCGGGCTTCTCACTCGGCGGCTCCATCGCCCAGAATCTCGCCTTCGCGGACGACCGGGCGCGTGCGCTGCTGCTTCTGCACGGCACCTCGGACATCGCGGAGGATGCCGCCGTCGACGAGCTGCCCGTGCAGCTTCACGTCGCCGACCCGGACCCCTTCGAGCCACATGACTGGCTGAACGCCTGGTATCTGCGGATGCAGCGCGCGGGCGCGGACGTGGAGGTCTTCCGGTATGCGGGGGCCGGGCACCTCTTCACCGACGAGAGGCTCTACGACTACGACGAGGAGGCCGCCGAGCAGACCTGGCGTGCGGTGCTGGGCTTTCTCGAGGACGTACAGCCGGGGACGGAGCCGGGGACGGAGCCGGAGTCGGGGCCGTAGGAGGGCGTAGGAGGCCCTAAGAGCGCAGGCCGGTTGCGGGCGGCCCGTGGCGGGACTCCTCCCGGGTGGTACGGGCCGGGAGGAGTCCGCTCAGGAGACTCGAATTCCTGCTAGCCGCGCAGGGGGCCGTCCGCCTCTTCGAGACGCTGGCTGCCGGCGAGGGTGCGGTAGGAGCGACGGACCTCGGTGGTGGCGTCGCGGTCCTCCTTGTCGGACAGGATGAAGTAGTCCATCTGTGCCCGGTCGGCGTCGATGTCGAGGACTCCGAAGCCGTGCGAGTCCATGTCCAGCCATTTCACATGCCTGTTGGCGCCCCTGATGGCCGCTGCCGCGACATGGGAGACGGTGTGCGGCGCGACGTGCAGGATGTCGTCGAC
>DATMEI010000698.1:0-4860 GCA_035556995.1 Streptomyces sp. | reverse complement strand
TCCCAATTCACTAACGATTCGGGATGGTCAGGCGCGACATGGCCGCTGACCACCACAAACTCGTGCGTGATGCCTCTGTGAGTGACCGGAACGCCCGCCAGCGCGGGAACCGCTATGGCACTTGTCACACCCGGCACGACTGTGACAGGAATCCCTGCGTCCGCGCACGCGATCACCTCTTCATACCCCCGCGCGAACACGAACGGGTCGCCCCCCTTGAGCCGCACGACGAACTTGCCCGCCTTGGCCCGGTCGATGAGCACTTCGTTGATCGCGTCCTGGGCCATCGCGCGCCCGTACGGAATCTTCGCGGCGTCGATCACCTCGACGTGCGGGGGCAGTTCGGCGAGGAGGTCACGTGGCCCGAGCCGGTCGGCGATGACGACGTCCGCCTCCGCGAGCAGCCGGCGGCCCCGCACGGTGATCAGGTCGGGGTCGCCGGGACCGCCTCCGACGAGGGCGACTCCGGCGTGACGGGCGCGGTGGCGCGGGGCGTTGAGTGTGCCGTCGTGCAGGCCCTCCACGACGGCGTCCCGCACCGCGGCGGAGCGTCGTGGATCGTTCCCGGTGAGGACGGCGACGGTGACGCCTTCGCTGTGTCCGGTCGCCGGCGTCCACGCGGTGGCGGCGGCGGCCTCGTCGCTGCGTACGCACCACACGCGGCACGCCTCGGCTTCGGCGGAGGCAGCGGTGTTGGTCGCGGGGTCGTCGGTGGCGACCAGCGCGTACCACGCCTCGGCCAGATCACCGTCGGCGTACGGGCGGCGCTCCCACGTCACCTCGCCCGCGTCCGCCATGGCCTCGACGGAGGGGGTCACCGACGGGGAGATCACCAGGACGTCCGCACCCGCGGAGAGCAGCCCAGGCAGCCGCCGCTGGGCGACGCTTCCGCCGCCGACGACCACGACACGGCGCCCGGCGAGGCGGAGGCCGACAGGGTAGGCGGAGTGTTCGGTCCCGGCTTGCGTCGGGGGGTGGAACTCGGGCCCGGTCGCGGACTCGGACATGGCGCGTGCGGCTCCTTGCTTGCGGAGTGGGCCGCTGCAGCGCTGAAGCGGCGTGATGTGCGTACGGACGGCGAAGTGCGAGAGTGCGTCGGTGCGTGCGGTGCGCGGGTAGGTGCGGCCCGCCACGTACGTGGCGGGCGGGATCCCGTACAGCCTATGGCGCGGACACGCGCAGCCGCAGTTCCGCAGGTCACTGCGGGCCGCGGCATGAGCGGCGGGGCGGCGCCCGCGGGGATGCGTGCCGCCGAGCCGTGACCCGGCCCGGCGCTGCCCGCGGCCCCCGCTCAGCCCTTACCGGTCACGCCGGCCGAGTCGAACGTCGCGACCTCGTGCATCGCGCGCGCCGCGCTCTGCACCATCGGCAGCGAGAGCAGCGCGCCCGTGCCCTCTCCCAGCCGCAGGTCCAGATCGACCAGCGGACGCAGCCCCAGCTTCGTGAGCGCCGCCACATGTCCGGGTTCGGAACTGCGGTGGCCCGCGATGCACGCGGCCAGTGCCTCCGGGGCGACGCAGCGGGCGACCAGCGCGGCGGCGCCGGCGCTGACGCCGTCGAGGATCACCGGCGTACGAAGCGAGGCGGAGCCCAGGATGAGGCCGACCAGCGCCGCGTGCTCCAGACCGCCGACGGCGGCCAGCAGGCCCAGCGGGTCGGCCGGGTCGGGCTGGTGCAGTTCGAGGGCGCGGCGCACGACCTCGACCTTGCGTGCGTGCGTCTCGTCGTTGATGCCCGTGCCGCGTCCCGTCACATCGACGGGGTCGACGCCCGTACAGGCCGAGATCAGCGCGGCGGAGACGGTGGTGTTGGCGATGCCCATCTCGCCCGTGAGCAGTGCCTTGTTGCCTGCCGCGACCAGATCCCGCGCGGTCTCGATGCCGACCTCGACCGCGCGCAGGGCCTCCTCGCGGGTGAGGGCGGGGCCCTGTGTCATGTCGGCGGTGCCCGCCCGCACCTTTCGGGGCAACAGGCCAGGCGTGGCCGGGAGTTCACCCGCCACTCCGACATCGACGACACAGACTTCGGCGCCGACCTGATTGGCGAACGCGTTGCAGACGGCTCCGCCACCGAGGAAGTTGGCGACCATCTGCGCTGTGACCTCCTGCGGCCACGGCGTGACGCCCTGCGCGTGCACACCGTGATCGCCCGCGAAGATCGCGACGGCGGCGGGCTCCGGAAGCGGCGGCGGGCACTTACGGGAGAGCCCGCACAGCTGCGCGGAGATGATCTCCAGCATGCCGAGCGCTCCGGAGGGTTTGGTCATGCGTTTCTGCCGCTCCCACGCCTCACCGAGCGCCTTGGCGTCCAGCGGGCGGATGGCGGCGACGGTGTCGGAGAGCAGGTCCTGCGGCTCGGCACCGGGCAGGACCCGTCGCCCGTACGACTCCTCGTGGACCACCCAGGACAGCGGACGGCGCTTGGACCAGCCCGCCTGTGCCAGCTCGGGCTCGGGTGGGAACTCGTCGACGTACCCGACGCACAGGTAGGCCACGACCTCGAGGTGATCGGGCAGTTCGAGGGCTCGTACCATCTCGCGCTCGTCGAAGAAGCTGACCCACCCGACACCGAGTCCCTCGGCGCGTGCGGCGAGCCACAGATTCTCGACGGCCAGCGCGGAGGAGTACGGCGCCATCTGAGGCTGTGTGTGACGGCCGAGGGTGTGACGGCCGCCGCGGGTCGAGTCGGCGGTGACGACGATGTTGACGGGCGTGTCGAGGATCGCCTCGATCTTCATTTCCTTGAACTGCTTCGCGCGGCCCTTGGGCAGGGACTTGGCGTAGGCGTCGCGCTGGCGCTCGGCCAGCTCGTGCATGGCGCGCCGGGTCTCCTCGGAGCGGATGACCACGAAGTCCCAGGGCTGGGAGTGACCCACGCTCGGTGCTGTGTGGGCCGCTTCGAGGACGCGGAGCAGCACCTCGTGCGGAATCGGGTCCGGGCGGAAGCCGTTACGGATGTCCCGGCGCTCGCGCATCAGGCGGTGCACGGCGTCCCGTTCGTCGTCGGCGAATCCGGGGGCCGGAGGGCCGACGGGCGCCTGGGGGGACTCGACGTCGCCGGGCGCGGATGCCGGGGTCGTTCCGTCGCCCTCGGGGTCGGCGTCGGCCGCCGGACCGTCCTCGTTCATCAAGGGGGCGGCTCCGGAGTCGGTGGTCTGCTCGGTCTCTTGCTGTTGCTCTTGCCCGGCTGCCGCTGTCGCGGCCGTCGCTTCTGGCTGAGAGGTGTTCTCACCGTCGTTCGCGGCCCGGACGGCGGCTGACTCCGCCTCCTGCTCCACGTGTTGTCCCTGTCTGGGGACCATGGCGGCCGCGTCGTGCCAGCCCGCTTCGGATTCGGGGGTCCCGGCTTCGCCGTTCGCCGCCTGGCCCACCTGGCCCGGCTGGCCGTCCGCGGCTGGGGCGTCGGAGTGCTCCGCCTGCTGCTGTGCGGGGATCCCGGCGACGGTCTCCGAACCGGACGCGGCTGCCGCCGTTCCGGCTTCTTCCGCGGAGGGCGTCTCGCCGGCGGGGCCGGTCTTCTGCTGTCCCTCTGCCTCTCCCTGTTCCGGCTGTTCCTGTGCGGGAGCGGGGGCGGGGATGTGGGCGTCCGGAGTTACGACGTCCGTCTCCGCGTGCTGAGCGGGGATGCCCGCAGCGTCGGCACTGCCGGGGGCGGGTACGGCCGTCTCTGCCTGGCCGGAACGGTCGCCGGACTGCTGCGCCCCGGCAGCGCTCTGCTGCTCCGAGCCGTCCGTCTCCGCAGGCGCGGCACCGTCACCGTCACCAGGACCGTGCGACTCCGCGGCTGACTGCTCAGCGTCCCGTGCAGGCGGCTCGATCGGCTCCACGGCCGTCGAACCCGGCGTGGAGACCCAGGTGTTGCCGGTGCTCTCCGTACCGCTGTCGTTGCTGCCGCGACGCCGCCTGTCGCCGCCTTCCTGGCCGTCCTGACCGGCCACGTCGGGCTCCGGCTGCCGCTCCTCGGACGCTGCTGCTGCGCCGTCTGCGGGGTCCGGCGCCGGTTGCGAGGCGCCCGCCGGCTCGATGGGCCCCGGGGACTCGACCGGCCCGCCGGCCTGGGAGGGGTCTTGCTGAAGGCCCATGTCCGCTGCGGACGGGGCGAGTTGGGGACCTGCGACATACCCGGCCTGCTGCGCGTGGTCGGCGGTTGCTCCTTCAGCGGTCTTGTGCCCCTGGTAGGCCCACTGTTCGTCGTGGGGCGGCAGCGCGCCGAGTTGGGGGCCCGGCAGAGAGTCCGGGCTCTCGTAGTCGAAGTCCAGGTACTCGGGCCCGCTCGTCGGAGGTCCCTGCTGAGGGGTGAACTCGCCTTGTTGCGCCATGCCTTCAGTCTGCTGCTGCATCGCGTGTGCCGCTGCCGCCTGCGCAGCTTGAGCCTCTGCAACCTCCGGCTGTGCCGCTGAGGGCTGCTGAGGGGCAGGCGGTACGGGGCCGGAGCCCGGGGCGGGCGCCGAGTTCTGGGCGGGTCCCGGCGAGGAGTTCCCGATGCCCCGGTCGGAGAGCGGACGCACCGCCCCCGACTGTTCCGGCTCCGGCGGGCCCAGATGAAGCGGGCGGCGCGGAGGGTGCGGGGCGGGGGTTTCCGCTACGGGTGTTTCCGGTGCGGCCTCAGGTGCAGCCGCCTCCTGCCCACCGGGCGCGTCCGCTGGACCCGGGTCCGGGGCGGGGGGCTCCTGACCGTCGAGCGACGCGCGTACGGCGCCGTAGTCGAAGGCGCCCGAGTCGCGGCCGTCGGTTTCATGCGGTCCGGGTGTGTGGGAGGCCGTGGGCGTCGCGTACTGCTGCGCCCCGGGGACAGGCTGCGTCTGGTCGTGCGGCTGGGCGTGCGGCTGCTGTTGCGCCTGCTGGACGTAGGGGCTGGGCG
>DATMEI010000697.1:0-4370 GCA_035556995.1 Streptomyces sp. | reverse complement strand
GGTGCCCTGTGAGCCGGGCGCACCGAGGAGCGCCGCGGCGCTGCGTATCAGGTCGTTCTCGAGCCGGGCCACGCTCGGAAACACCGTCATGTCGAGGCCGTTGACGGTGGCGTACGCCGAATACGCGGCGGCGGCCAGCTCGTCCAGGCCTTCCAGGCCCGCGTCGTAGACGTAGGCGAAGGTGCGGCCGCCGCGGGTGGGGGCGTCGGAGCCGCGCAGGGCGCGCAGTTCGGCGAGTACCTCTGCGGCGGGACGCCCCTCGGGCAGGGCGGCGTCGGGTGCGGGTGCGGATGTGCGTGCGGGTGCGGGTTCACTCGGCACGGTCGGTCCCGTCCTTCTCCTGATCAGCGGAAGGCACCGGGACCGGGTCCTCCCGGTACCGGTGCAGCAGCCACAGACTCAGCAGCGCGAACGCGGCGGGCAACAGGCTCATGCCCAGGGTGATTCCGGTCAGTGCCGAGCCGGGCTGGTGCACTTCGTGTGCGGCGTCGGAGGAACGGAAGCCGCTGACGGCCAGTACGGCGGCGAAGGCACCGGCGCCCAGCGCGAAGGCCAGCGTTTCGGCCGCCGTCCACAACCCCGTGAACGTCGCGGCCCGCTGTCGTCCCGTACGGGCCGTATCGGCGACGAGGTTGTCGGCGAGCATCCGCAGCGGCAGCAACTGAAGCCCCCCGTAGGCGACTCCGATCATGGCGACCGTCGCATACGCCGGCCACGCGCCGCCCCACGGTGTGAGGACGAGTACCACCGTCGCCGCGAGGAACAGCCAAGAGGCGCAGAACTGGGCGTACTTGACTCCACGCCTGCGCGCCAGCCGGTTCCACACCGGCATGACCAGCGCCAACGGGCCGATCAGGCAGGCGAAGAGAGGTGTCACCGCGCTCGCCGACCCGAGAACGTACGTGGCGAAATACTGCACGCCCGCCAGCATCACGCCGACCGCCAGCGCCTGCGCGGTCCACATCCCCGCCAGGAAGAGGAACGGCTTGTTGCTTCGGGCCGCGGTGAACTGGGCCCGCAGCGAAGGCTCGGCCGTGGTGAGCGACACCGCCGGCGCCTTGCGCGTACCGGACCACGCAGCGAACGTTCCGCAGGCCAGCAGCGCCGCCACGACCACGCCCATCAACCGGTATCCGGCAGGGGTGTCACCGCCGGACTGAGCGATCACCGGGGCCACCGCCCCGGACAGCAGGATCGCCACTCCCAGGAACCCCACACGCCAGGCCAGCAGCTTTCCGCGCTCGCCCGAATCGCCCGTCATCTCCGCCGGCATCGCCACGTACGGGACCTGGAAGACGGCGTAGGCGGTCGCGGCCAGCATGAAGAGCACCGCCACGTACGCGGCAGCCGCCGTACCGCGCAGCGGCGGCGCGGCGAAGATGAGCGCGAACAGCGGCGGCAGCGTGCACGCTCCCGCCAGCAGGAACGGGCGGCGGGGTCCGCCGCGCAGACGGCTGCGGTCGGAGAGCACTCCGACCACGGGGTTGATCAGTACGTCCCACACCTTGGGGAGGAAGAGGGCGATGCCGGCGGCCGCGGCCGGTACGGCCATGACGTTGGTGAGGTAGTAGAGGAGCAGCAGACCGGGCACGGTGGCGAATGTGCCGGTGCACAGCGATCCCAGCCCGTATCCGATGTGTACGGACGCGGGGAGCGCGGGGGATGCCGGGGTGCGTGGGGACGTGGTCGGCGGCGTGGCCGGGCTCGTGGGCGTCGCCGCTGTCGCCGCTGTCGCCGCTGTCGCCGCAGCGCGCTCACCGCCCTCACCGCCCTCACCGCCCTCACCGCGCGGCGATGCACTCACGCGATCGTGCGGCCCACCACCACTCATCGCGCGCCCCCTTCTGTCTCCGCCGGGCCGGTCCTCGACCGCCCGCGCCGGCGGGCCACAAGTCAACGGCACAACCGCACCAGCGTCCAGAGAGTGATCCCCGCGGATGGGACCAAGCGGAACTGGAAGCGGAGACGGAAGCCGAGGCGGAAGCGGAAGTGGACCGCAGTCAGCTCAGGCCCGCGCTCCGCGCCCGCTCGACCGCCGGCCCGATCGCTTCGGCCACGGCCTCCACATCGGCCTCCGTGGAGGTGTGCCCGAGGGAGAAGCGCAGCGTGCCCCGTGCCAGTTCGGGGTCCGCACCCGCCGCGAGGAGTACGTGGCTCGGCTGGGCGATACCGGCCGTGCAGGCGGAGCCCGTAGAGCACTCGATGCCCTGCGCGTCCAGCAGGAGCAGCAGGGAGTCGCCTTCGCAGCCGGGGAAGGAGAAGTGCGCGTTGCCGGGGAGCCGTCCGCCCGTATCCGGATCGCCGTTGAGTACGGCGTCGGGCACGGCCGTACGTACGCTCTCGATCAGCTTGTCCCTCAGGGCGCCGATGTCGCGCTCGAAGTCCGCGCGCCGCTCGGCGGCCAGCTCGGCGGCGGTCGCGAAGGCGGCGATGGCGGGCACGTCCAGGGTGCCGGAGCGTACGTCGCGCTCCTGGCCCCCGCCGTGCAGCAGCGGTACGGGCGTCTGCTCACGGCGCAGCAGCAGCGCGCCCACCCCGTACGGGCCGCCGATCTTGTGTCCGGTCAGCGTCAGCGCCGCGAGGCCGGACGCGGCGAAGTCCACGTCGGCCTGTCCGACAGCCTGTACCGCGTCCGCATGCAGCGGAATGCCGAACTCGGCCGCCACCTCGGCCAGTTCGGCCACCGGCATGACCGTGCCGATCTCGTTGTTCGCCCACATCACGGTGGCCAGCGCCACGCTGCCGGGGTCACGCGCGACCGCGTCGCGGAGCGCCTGCGGATGCACCCGCCCGTGGCTGTCGACGGGCAGCCACTCCACGTCTGCGCCCTCGTGATCGGCGAGCCAGTGGACGGTGTCGAGCACGGCGTGATGCTCGACCGGGCTGGCCAGGATGCGCGTACGGGCGGGGTCGGCGTCGCGCCGCGACCAGTACAGCCCCTTCACCGCGAGGTTGTCGGCCTCCGTACCGCCCGCCGTGAAGACGACCTCGCTGGGCCGCGCCCCGACCGATGCCGCCAGTGCCTCTCTCGCCTCCTCCACGGTGCGCCGGGCGCGACGGCCCGAGCCGTGCAGCGACGAGGCGTTCCCGGCGACGGCGAGCTGGGCGGTCATCGTCTGCACAGCCTCGGGGAACATGGGCGTGGTGGCAGCGTGATCGAGGTAGGCGGAGCGGGCCATGATGCCTCGATTCTACGAGCCGCTGACAGGACGGGTGCGGGCGCGGGTACCAGGAGTACGCTCCCGCCTGGGCTGTTGCTACTGTTCGCGGCGCCGCACCCGGCGCCGGATCAGGGCACAGCCCGCACCAACGCCCGGGCGTCCGGGCGTATTCCACAGGGGGCAGGGGGGTTGGCTGAATTGCCACAGGTACGAGTGCGAGTGCTGGGCAAGGGCGCACGGATCACAGGAGGCGCCATCTGCCTCCTCTTCGCGCTGCACACATGGCTGTGGGTCATGCGTGACGTCGTCGAGCTCGGCCCCGGCGATGGCTGGAATCTGTGGACGGGGGCGCTCGCCCGCGGAGCGGACCAGTTCACGCAGATGCCCGCGACAACCTCGGCGGACCTCGGCCTGGGGCTTCTGCAGCTCGCCGCGGCATTCGCGGCGTTCACGGGCGCCTGGACGGCGGGCGGTCTCCTCGCCTCCGCGACGGCCCTCACATTCGCCTACCGGCTGCCGGTGATCTGGCAGGCGGCACTGCACTCCGACTCGGAGCCGTTCTACGCGCTGCGCGGGTTCGGCGGGGACGAATCGCTGGACGTCGCCGCCGGCACCTCCGTGGTGGCTGTGCTCTTCTGCCTCGTCCTGGCGATCGTGCTGCTGGCCGGCAACGGGCCGTGGCCCCGTACGTCCACACCTCCGGCGGGCCCGCCGGGCTGGCCCGGGCAGGTGCCAGGGCAACCGCAGCCGTACGGGGCGCCGCAGCCCTACGGAGCGCCGCCGCAGCCCGGACAGGTACCCGGACAACCACCCATGCCGCCGCAGCCGCCGCAGCCCGAACCGCCGCTGCCCAGCGAGTCGCCGCAGCGGCCCACCGGCCCGCACGCCGCCGTGGCCGCGCTCTTCCTCGGCGCACTGCTGGTCTTCAACATCGCCTGGAACATCCACTCGGTCCTGACGACGGGCGGCGGGACCTGGCTGCGCCTCTTCACGGGGGAGGGCGTCGCCTTCTCCCTGCTCCAGGTGCCACCGGCCTTGAACTGGCTGACGTTGATCGTCCTGTGCGGTGCCGGCGCCGTCCTCGCGCTGACACGCGGGGTCTCCGCCCGCGGCTTCACGCTGGGCCTGGCCGCCGCCGTACTGCCCACAGCGGTGACCGCCCTGTGGGGCTACCTCGACGCGGGCGTCTTCTTCGAGCTGGGTGGCGCG
>DATMEI010000696.1:0-3507 GCA_035556995.1 Streptomyces sp. | reverse complement strand
CGCTGAGCAGGAGACGGATTCCAGGGCGGGCCGGGCCCGCCGTACGGCTCCAGCGTCTCCGTGCCCTTCGACTCCCCGGCGACAACCCCGGTTTGTGCTGCCTCAGCGGCACTTCACCGCGGGTCCGCTCCTGGACGCGAGTACGAGCCGGCGTGTGCCACGGCCCGTGCGTAGTCCGTCGGCGGTACGCCCACGGTGCCGGTGAAGTCCCGTACGAGGTGTGCCTGATCGCTGTAGCCCAGCTCGCCTGCCAGGCGGGCCCAGTCCATGCCGGGCCGGGTGGCCGCCGCCTCCAGCGCCTCGTGGATGCGGTAGCGCAGGATGACCCACTTCGGGCTCACGCCGACGCATGAGGCGAACAGCCGCTGCAGGGCCCGGACCGACACCCCCTCGTCGCGCGCGAGTTGCTCGACACGGGTGATCCCCCGGTCGGTGCGTACCCGGTGGGCCAGCTCCATGGCACGCTCCGCAGCCGGGTCGGGCGCCGGGCCGAGGCCCAGCAGGAAGCCGTCCAGAGCGGCGACCCTCTCGTCCTCCTCCTCGGGCGGGAGCACGGTGGCGGGCCCGTCTCCTGCGGAAGGGAAGACCTCGCCGAGGGGCTGCCGCCGTCCCGTCAGCGCCGCGACGGTCCCGCGGCCCTGTCCGGACAGGAACGGACGGAATCCCCCGGGGCGGAACTGGATGCCGCACACCCGGCCCGTGCCCTCCAGGGTGATGGAGAAAAGCCCGAGCCCCACGCCCGCGACCTCGGCTCCGGGCGGCCCGGAACCGTAGCGCTGGAAGACGATGTTCACAGAGGGATGCGGAACGACCTGCGAGACGTAGGGCTCTTCCAGCTCCCAGTCGATCAGCCAGTAGTGCTCGACGTACGGGCGCAGCGCCTGCGCGGCCGAGCGGCGCCGGAAGCGGACGCGGGAGAAGAGCTCCGCGGCGCCGATGATGCCCCGGGTGTCGTGCCGCGGCCTGTCCTGGCCCGGGCCGTAGGGCGCCCACGGCTCCGTCCCCGCCCCCGGCTCCGTCTCCGGTTCCGGTGCCCCCGGCTCCGGCGGTGTCGGGCCCTGCCGACCGTGCCCACCTGCCATGACGCAGATCCTATGCCCGCCCGTGTCGCATTTCTTCAAGCCTGTGCGACGCGGACCGCCATAGCGTTCGGGACATGACGAACGAACTCACCGAACTGCTGGACGGCGCAGCTCACAGAGCACACCCCGTAGTACGCGGGGTGGAGGACAGCGACCTGGGGGCTCCGACGCCGTGCGACGAGTACGACGTGCGCGGACTGCTGAACCATCTCTTCCATGTGGTGGTCGGCTTCCAGGCTCTTGCCGCGAAGGGAACCGCGGATTTCTCCGCCACTCCCGACTACGTCGGTGACGGCGACTGGCGGGCACGCTTCGCGGACGAGACCGCGCGCCTCGTGCAGGCCTGGTCGGCCCCGGAAGCGCTGGAGGGCACCTCGCAGGGGATGGGGCTGCCGCAGCGCACGGTCGGGGAGATGGTGCTGGGCGATCTGACCGTGCACGCCTGGGACCTGGCACGCGCGACCGGCCAGGACTTCGTTCCGTACGAGCCGAGCCTGCCGGTGCTGAATGAAGGGCTTGGAGCGCTCGCCCCGACGGGCCGGAAGATGAACGTCTTCGGGGAGCCGTTTCCCGTCGCCGATGACGCACCGGACTTCGACAAGCTCCTCGCTCTCACGGGCCGGGACCCCGGCTGGCGCGCGCCCGCGGTGCGCGGGGGTGTGGACACGGCGCTCTGAGGGCCGCTCTCCGCCCTCCCTTCGCCCCTTCCGTCCGGCCCGCCCAGGCACCTCTCCGTGCGATTCCTCCCTTTTCATCCGCCGCACCGTACGTGAATCCGCCGCGTGCGCCAGGGTTTTGCGACGGCGGCGCCCCCGCGCGTTTCCGTGGCAGGGTTGAACGGGCAGCGTGAAACGGGGGGCGACGGAAGATGGGGGAACCGACCGTGATCGTGTGGCTCAACGGCGCCTTCGGCGCGGGCAAGACCACCGCGGCGCACGAACTCCTGAACCTGCTGCCGGGAAGCACGCTCTGCGAACCGGAGCTGATCGGCACGGGGCTGAGATGCATGCTCCCCAAGGAACGCCTCGCTCAGGTCGACGACTACCAGGAACTGCCTTCGTGGCGGCGCCTCGTCGCCGACACCGCCGCGGCGCTGCTCACGGAGGTGCCGGGGCCACTGATCATTCCGATGACCCTGCTGAGGCAGGAGTACCGGGATGAGATATTCGGCGCGCTCGCCGCCCGCCGGATACCTGTGCGCCATGTGCTGCTGCACACGGAGGAAACGATCCTTCGCGCTCGTATCGAGCAACGGGCCGGGAACGACGGGGAGTTGCACCGCATCTGGTGCCGTGGCCAGCTGCCCGCGTACACCGCCGCACTCGGCTGGCTCAGCGAGGACGCGCATATCGTGGAGACCTCCGGACTGACCCCGGCACAGACCGCGGAGTGCGTCGCGGACGCGCTGCGCGAGGGCGCCGGGAGTCTGGACATCGTGCAGACGCCTGAGCCGACCGCCGAGACCGTTGCCGCCGGGGTGCTGCTCTTCGACGAGCAGGGCCGGGTGCTGCTGGTCGACCCGACCTACAAGCCCGGCTGGGAGTTCCCCGGCGGCGTCGTCGAACCGGGTGAGGCACCCGCGCGTGCCGGAATCCGTGAGGTCGCCGAGGAGTTGGGGATCCGGCTGGACGCCGACCCGTGCCTGCTGGTCACCGACTGGGAGCCACCGAAGCCGCCCGCATACGGAGGTCTGCGCCTCCTCTTCGACGGTGGCTGCCTGGCCGAGGAGGAAGCCCGCCGACTGCTGCTTCCGGGCGCGGAGTTGCGCGAGTGGCGCTTCGTGACCGAGGCCGAGGCCGCCGGACTGCTGCCACCTGTGAGGCTCGAACGGCTCAAGGGGGCGCTGCGTGCCCGCGAGACAGGGCACCCGCTCTACCTGGAGGCAGGAGTTCCCGTCGGCAACGGGAGCGGGCGCTCCGCCGGATAGCCGTCACACGACGACCGGAGGAAGGACGTACGGGGGCGCCCGGCGGATGCCGGTGTGGCGCGCCCGTACGCCCGCCCCGTACGGACGTGAACCGCGGGATCAGGTGCGCTGTGCGTACCGCAGCAGGAAGAGCGCCTCCGCGACCGACAGGCGCTCCAACTCATCGGGCGAGACACTCTCGTTGACCGCGCGGATCTGAGCCTCCGGCTCGCTCAGCCCGATCAGCAGGATCTCCGCGCGCGGGTAGAGCGAGGCGAGCGTGTCGCACAGCGGGATGGAACCGCCCTGCCCCGCGATCTGCATCTCCTCACCGTCGTAACGGCACATGCGACTCCAGGTGGGAGATGAGCAGCTCCGTCGTCTTCACCGTGTCCATGCCCGGCGGCACCCGCAGGCTGACGGCCGCCCGCGCGCTCGCCTGCACGGACGCGGTGGCGGCGGTGACCGAGGGGAAGTCGATGCCGAGCACCGTGACCGGGGGACGCGCCCAGATGCTGT
>DATMEI010000695.1:0-3745 GCA_035556995.1 Streptomyces sp. | reverse complement strand
GGATCTCCACCAGGACACGGCCGTCGGGCAGCGCGTGACCGGTGACCTTGACCTTGGTCTGCGGCGAGGAGAATGAGGTCGCGTTCTCCAGCAGCTCGGCGAGCAGGTGGACGAGGTCGTTGACGACGCGGCCTGCGACCTCGGTCGCGGGCACGGCCGCCAGCTCGATGCGCTCGTACTGCTCCACCTCGGAGGCGGCGGCGCGGAGCACGTCGACCAGCGGGACCGGACGGGTCCAGCGGCGGCCGGGCTCCTCACCGGCGAGGACGAGGAGGTTCTCGCCGTTGCGCCGCATGCGGGTGGCCAGATGGTCGAGCCGGAAGAGGCTCTCCAGCTGGTCCGGGTCGGCCTCGTTGTTCTCCAGGTCGGAGATCAGCCCGAGTTGGCGCTCGATGAGGCCTTGGTTACGGCTGGAGAGGTTCGTGAAGATTGCATTGACGTTTCCTCGCAGGAGCGCCTGTTCGGCGGCGAGACGTACCGCCTCGCGGTGCACCTGGTCGAAGGCCCGCGCGACCTCGCCGATCTCGTCGCTGCTGTCGATCGGAATCGGCGCGACCCTCGTGTCGACGCGGCCCGGATCCGTACGGGAGAGCTGGTCGACGAGCATCGGCAGCCGCTGCTCGGCGACACCGAGGGCGGCGTTGCGCAGGTTGTGCATGCTGCGGCTCATCGAGCGGGCCATCATCGCCGCGATGAAGAAGGCCAGCAGCAGCGACGCCAGCACGATGGCGGCGTTGATGAGCGCTTCCTGCCTGGCGTCCGCGGAGATCTGCTCGGTCTCGTCGACCGCCTGCTCCGTGAGCTGCTTCTCGACGGCGCGGTAGGCGTCGAACTTGGCGGTGCTGCTGGCGAACCAGCTCTCCGCGGTGATGCCCTTGGTCTTCAGCGCCTGCTTGCCGGCACCGGAGATGATCGCCGGGATCGCCTTCTGTGCCGGGGGCGGAGGTACGAACTGCTTGCCTGCGGCCGCGGCCTTCGCCTTGGCGGCGGCTGCCCGCTTCTTGCCCAGCGCCTCTGCCTTGCCGGTCTCGCGCTTGAGCAGTGCGATGTCCTCCGGGCGGCCACCGCCGACGTACTCCTCCATGGCGATGCGCTCGAGGTACGCGTAGGAGGTCAGGGCGGTGTACTGGCGCTTCGTGTCCGCCTTCCCGGGGCCCGGACGTACCAGCAGGTGCATGCCGATGGAGCGTTCGAGCGACTGGGCGGCCTTGCCGAGAGAGATGGAGTAGACGGTGCGGCCGTAGGAGGTGATGTTGCCCGTGCCGAAGCCGAGTTCGTTGGAGAACTCCATCAGCGGGTGCTGGACCGCGACGTAACCCTCTTCGGTCTTCACCCCGTTCAGACGGCTGGTGTAGGCACCGGCGCGCAGCGCTTCGAGCTTGGGCTCTTCCTTCTTGAAGACGGCCAGCCGGCGCTTGAGTCCGGGTTTGTCCGGCATCGCCGAAACCGCCCGGTCGAAGTCCTTCTTGGTGCGGTCCGTGACGCTGCGGGCGCTCTGGACTGCCGGGTCGTTCCGGCGTCCCGCGAGCAGGGGTGCGGCGGTGCGGTCGCGCTCGTCGATGAGGGCGTTGCCGTAGTCGGCGGCGGCGCGGACGAGTTCGGCGGTGCGCTGGGCGTCCTCCGCCTCGTTCCAGGTGTCGAGCGAATCCTGGACGCGGAAGCCGCCGAAGACGAGTCCGACGATCACGGGGATGAGGAGGATGGCGTACAGCCGCGTTCTCACACGCCAGTTGCGTACCGCCAGGCGGCTTCCCGAGCCGGTGGCGCTGTCGGACAGATCAGAGGTCACCGCACCCCGGGGCGGCGGGGTGAAATTACCCCGCGAATCCGCCCTGGCCTGTGTCGCAGCGCCCGTCTTGCTTCGCCTCACGCGACTCCTCACCTCTTGGTCCCCGGTGTCCGACATCAGACGTTCCCTGGGTCCGACGTGCCACTCGCTACTGCTGAGTTCAGCGCATTTCAGCACGTCAGGGCGGCGTCAGCCAAACACTTGATTGAGGCGGGCACGAGCCCCCAACAGGCCCGAAAAAACGGGCATGCGGGCATGAGTCCGGCAAACAGGCCGGGAAATGTGAGCAGAGTGAAGTGTTTTGCTCGCCAGCCGTGTTCACGTGGCCGTAATTCACTGTCGAAACGTTATGAACAGGCGGGAGGGCATGGCGAAGAACACAGCCGGACGCTGAAGACAGCGTGACCGGCTGTGCGATCAACTCGACACACAGTGCGCCGAGTTGACTCCGCTGCTCACTTCAGGCGCGCGAGCAGGGCGTGTTCGACCAAAGTGATCAGGGCGCTCTTCGCCTCGGCACGATGCCGGGCGTCGGTGACGATGATGGGAGCGTCCGGGCCGATCTGCAGAGCCTCGCGGACCTCCTCCGGCCCGTAGGGCTGATGCCCGTCGAAGCCGTTCAGCGCGATCACGAAAGGCAGTCCGGAGTTCTCGAAGTAGTCCACCGCCGGGAAACAGTCCGCCAGGCGGCGGGTGTCGACCAGCACCACCGCGCCGATCGCGCCACGCACCAGGTCGTCCCACATGAACCAGAAGCGGTCCTGGCCAGGCGTACCGAACAGGTACAGGATCAGGTCGTCGTCCAGCGTGATGCGGCCGAAGTCCATCGCCACCGTCGTGGTGGTCTTCCCACCGGTGTGGGTCAGGTCGTCGATCCCGGCTGAAGCCGAAGTCATCACGGCTTCCGTACGCAACGGATTGATCTCCGAGACGGCACCCACGAAGGTCGTCTTGCCCACACCGAAGCCACCGGCCACCACGATCTTCGCGGAGGTCGTCGAGCGGCCGGCAGCAGGGGCTCCGTAACCCATCGTCTGGCCCGTCTGCGGGCTAGAGCTTGCGAAGTCCACTGAGCACCCTTTCGAGCAAGGTCACATCTGGAGCGCCACCGGGTTCGGAGTTGCCGCCGGGCTGGTGGATGGCCACCATTCCGGCCTCGGCGAGGTCGGCGACCAGGATCCGGGCCACCCCCAGCGGTATCGCGAGCAACGCGGAAACCTCCGCGACCGACTTGACCTCTCGGCACAGATGGCAGATTCGCTGATGCTCGGGAAGCAGACCCTGCAGCTGCATCGGGTCGGCACTCGTGCTCACCAGCGCCTCGATCGCGAGCTGATAACGCGGCCTTGTACGGCCGCCCGTCATTGCGTACGGGCGCACCAGCGGCTGGTCGCCCTCACCTCCGTACGGTGCGTGCTGGTATGGGGCACCGTACGGGCCGGGCGAGGCTGGCGGGGTCATGGCTCCTCCGAGCGAGGCATGAGGTCGGGTCGGCTAACGGTCTGAGGTGGCTCATGTAGGTGGAGCTTTCAGATCAGTTGAGGATGCTCCCCTGAAGTTCTGCGCGTACGTCAGGGGTGAGGACGGTTCCTGCGCGGTCCACCAGCAGTGCCATCTCATATCCGATGAGACCGATGTCGGCCTCCGGATGAGCGAGGACGGCGAGTGAAGAGCCGTCCGAGATGGACATGAGGAAGAGGAACCCCCGCTCCATCTCCACCACTGTCTGGTTGACGGGGCCTCCCTCGAAAATGCGGGAGGCTCCGGCAGTGAGTGAGGTCAGCCCGGAGGCGACCGCCGCCAACTGGTCGGCACGGTCGCGCGGGAAGCCCTCGGACATGGCCAGAAGGAGGCCGTCCGCGGAGACCACCACCGTGTGCGACACACCTGGGGTGTTGTCCACGAAGTTGGTGATCAACCAGTTCAGATTCTGCGCCGCCTGGCTCATCGGACTCA
>DATMEI010000694.1:0-5268 GCA_035556995.1 Streptomyces sp. | reverse complement strand
TGGAGGTAGACCTCGTAGGGCTGGTCGCCGCCGCCGAACTCCTCGGAGTAGGGGAGGCCGAGCAGGCCCGACTCGGAGAGCAGAGCGAAGACCTCTCCGGGGAAACGCCCGGATCTCTCTTCCTCGGCCGCGTGGGGGCGGATCTCCCGCTGGACCAGTTCGCGTACGAGGGCCAGCAGGTCGCGGGCCTCCTGGGTGGGAAGTCTGCGGTCCACCGGCTGCGGTCCGTACTCGGACATCACGGCGCTCTCCTCCTGTCGGGGGCTGCGACGGCGAACCGGGGTGTGGTGGCGCCGCCGTGACCGGTCCACGGTCGGTGACCGGGAACCGGGTGGAGCCGCTTGGCCGCGATGGTGCCGTGCCGGGTTGCGACTCGGCTGACCAGCGGTTGCGGCGGAAAGAGTATGCCCGATCAACGGTATGCCGTCACGGGCGAGAGGGGGCGGTGAGGGTCGTGTGCGGCGGGGCAGCGGGGCCTAATTCAGCTGGCAATGGTTCAAACCATTGACGTACTGGTCTAGTCCTTCTAGATTCCGGCGCGAAGCTTCAGTGCACTCGCGGCATATCACCTCCCACCCGGCACCGCGGAAAGGCCGCAGAGCGCCCCCGTACCTCCGCCGAATCCCCCACGACTCCCGCGAGGAGAACCATGACCGGACCATTCGCACGACGTCACGGAAGACGCTCGAGCTCCGCCCGGCGCCGCCTCTACGGCTTCCTCGCCGCAGGCTGCGCAGCCCTGATGGCCGCCACGCTCTCGTTCGGCGGTGCGGGCGCGGCATCCGCCGCGCCGGACTCGCACCCGGCCGCCGCTCTCCCGGCCGAGCACACGGAACGCACGGCCGCCGACGGCAAGTTGGTGGGCTACTTCGCCAACTGGGACGTCTACCAGCGCAATTACCACGTCAAGAACATCGATACGTCGGGCTCCGCGGCCGAACTGACCCACATCAACTACGCGTTCGGCAATGTGCAGGGCGGCAAGTGCACTGTCGGCGACGGCTTCGCCGACTACGAGAAGGCCTACACCGCCGACCAGAGCGTGGACGGAAAGGCAGACGCCTGGGACCAGCCGCTGCGCGGCAACTTCAACCAGCTGCTCAAACTCAAGCAGAAACACCCGCAGTTGAAGGTGCTGTGGTCCTTCGGCGGCTGGACCTGGTCAGGCGGCTTCGCCGAAGCGGCCAAGAACCCGGCGGCGTTCGCCGACTCCTGCCACCAACTCCTCAACGACCCACGCTGGGCAGGCCTGTTCGACGGCATCGACATCGACTGGGAGTACCCCAACGCCTGCGGTCTGACCTGTGACGAGAGCGGACCCCAGGCCTTCACCGAGGTGATGAAGGCAATGCGCGCGAAGTTCGGCGGTGACAAGCTCGTCACGGCCGCGATCACCGCGGACGCCTCGGCGGGCGGCAAGCTGGAGGCCACGGACTACGCGGGTGCGGCGCAGTACGTCGACTGGTATCTGCCCATGACCTACGACTACTTCGGCGCATGGGACGCGCAGGGCCCCACCGCCCCGCACTCCCCGCTCACCGCCTACGACGGCATCCCGAAGGACGGCTTCGACACCACCTCGACCGTCGAGAAGCTGACCGGCATGGGTGTTCCGCCGGGCAAGCTGCTGCTCGGCCTCGGCTTCTACGGGCGCGGCTGGAGCGGCGTGACCCAGGCGGAGCCGGGCGGAACGGCGACCGGCGCCGCGCCCGGAACGTACGAGCAGGGCATCGAGGACTACGAGGTGCTCAAGGGACGCTGCCCCGCCTCCGGTACGGTCGCCGGCACCGCGTATGCGCACTGCGGAGACCAGTGGTGGAGCTACGACACCCCGCAGACCCTCGGCAGCAAGAGCGACTGGGCGAACGGGCAGGGACTGGGTGGTTCCTTCGTGTGGGAACTGAGCGGTGACACACCGGACGGGGAGCTGATCAAAGCCATCCGGTAGCCGGTCTTCGCCTTCCTCATCCCGCCTCCCGCCTGCGCACCGTGCACCCCGCCGACTCGGCTGGGTGCACGGTGCGCGGTGCGTGACGGATGCGTTGCCCCGCGGGACTGTCAGACCCTGCTGCCAGACTCCCCGGCATGACGGCTGACCTGGGGCACGCGGCCGCCCGTACGGGCGTGGAAGCGGGAGGGGACGCGGGTGCGGGAGCGGCAGCTCGCTGGGCGCTTGCCGAGTCAGCCGACGGCCGCGCCCTGGTGTGCCCGCTCGATGCGCAGGGCCGGGCGGCCGGTCCGGTGCGTACGGAGGAATCGGCGGCCTCGGCGGTGCAGGCACGGCCCGAGGTGGGGCGCTGGGTGTGGCGGTCGACGGCCTCCGGCTATCCGCGGCTGCTTCAGGCCGGTGTGCGGGTCGAGCGGTGCTACGACGTGGAGGCGGCCGAGGCGCTGCTCCTCGGCCATGAAGGCATGGCCGGGCGACCACGCTCGCTGCCTGCCGCATGGGCGCGGCTGCGCGGCCTTCCCGTACCGCCGGATCCGCCCGCGGCGTCACGGGAGGCGGACCCGGAGCCGTCCCTATTCGATGCGGGACCGGTGCCGTTGCCGGAGGGCGTGGAGGAGATGACGGCGCTGCTGGAGGTGTACGCCGGACAGCTGGAGCGTACGGCCGCGGCCGAACACCCGGAGCGGATGCGGCTGTTGCTGGCGGGCGAATCGGCGGGGACGCTCGTCGCGGTGGAGATGGGACGTACCGGCGTGCCCTGGCGGGCCGATGTGCACAGGGAGTTGCTCGCGGAGCTGCTCGGGGAACGTTACGGCGGAGGGGGCCTGCCCCGGCGGCTGGCAGAGCTCGAGGGGGAGATCTCCCGGGCCTTCGGTGAGGATGCGCGGGTGCGGCCCGACCTGCCGGCCGATGTGCTGCGGGCCTTCGCGCAGGCTGGGATCAAGCTGTCCTCGACGAGGGCGTGGGAGCTGCGCGAAGTCGAACACCCGGCTGTCGAACCGCTGTTGCACTACAAGAAGCTCTACCGGCTCTACACGGCTCACGGCTGGTCGTGGCTGCGCTCCTGGGTGCGGGAGGGCCGCTTCCACGCCGAGTACGTCCCGGGCGGCGCCGCTTCGGGCCGCTGGACCACCAACGGCGGCGGGGCGCTTCAGATCCCGAAGGTGGTGCGGCGCGCGGTGGTCGCCGACCCGGGATGGCGCCTCGTGGTGGCCGACGCCGACCAGATGGAGCCGCGTGTGCTTGCCGCGGTCTCCCGCGATCCAGGTCTGATGGCCGTGGCCGGCAGTGGTCAGGACCTGTACACGGCCCTGTCCCAGCGGGCCTTCTCCGGAGACCGTGCGCAGGCCAAACTGGCGCTGCTGGGCGCGGTGTACGGCCAGACCAGCGGGGACGGGCTGAAGAATCTCGCGGCGCTGCGGCGCCGCTTCCCGCTCGCTGTCGCCTATGTGGACGAGGCGGCTCGGGCGGGCGAGGAAGGACGACTGGTGCGTACGTTCCTCGGACGAACCTGTCCCCCGGCGGACTCGGGGGCCACGGACGACGCAGAGGATTTGGAGGCGGCCTGGGAGGGCGGCGGGGAGCAGCCGCCCGTGCCGGGCGGTGGCGCGGGTGCGGCACGGGCACGCGGCCGGTTCACGCGGAACTTCGTGGTGCAGGGCAGCGCGGCCGACTGGGCGGTGCTGATGCTGGCCGCGCTGCGCCAGGAGCTGGTGGGAACGGCTGCGGAGCTCGTCTTCTTCCAGCACGACGAGGTGATCGTGCACTGCCCCGCTGAGGAGGCGGAGCAGGTGGCGGAGGCGATCCGGGCGGCGGGAGAGCGAGCGGGCCGTGCGGCTTTCGGGGAGACACCGGTGCAGTTCGCGTTCACCACGGCCGTGGTGGAGTGCTACGCGGACGCCAAGTGAGCCCCGGGCCGGTGAGCCCCGGACGAGGCCGCCGGGTGACGCTCCGCGCGGGCGGGTTCACCTCTCCAGCGCGGAGCGCACCCGGGCCGCGACGGCCTCCGCCTCCGCTTCGTCGGCGTACCGGCTGCGGGGCCAGAAGAAGCCGCGCAGCCCGTCCTTCCGGTTGCGCGGTACGACATGCACGTGGAAATGCGGTACGGACTGGCTGATCCGGTTGTTGGCCGCGACGAAGGAGCCGGCGGACTCCATGCCGGACTCCACGGCGGCAGTGATCCGCTGCACGCGCGTGAAGTATCCGCCGACCGCGTCCGCGGGCAGATCGGTCAGCGTCTCGTGATGACGGCGCGGTACGACGAGGGTGTGCCCGGGGAAGAGCGGACGGGCGTCGAGGAAGGCCACCACCGTCTCGTCCTCGAAGACCCGGTGGGCCGGACGCCGGCCGCTGACGATGTCGCAGAAGATGCAGTCCACTCCCCCAGTCAACAGCCTGCCGGCGCTCGCTTCCCCTAGGGCTGACTGCGTTCTGGTGCGTGAATATCGACGTCTGTCGCCAGGTGCCCGTTGTCCGGGTCCAGTACGCCGCACAGCCGGTGCACCGGACTGTAGTGGGGTCGCCCGTCCGGCTCGATGCCGTCCTCGTCGGGAAACTCCTCCAGCCGCTCGAACGGAACGATCACGAACGGCCATGCTCCGGGGACCAGTTCCAACGAATCGGGGTGATATTGCCACACTGTCCCGAAGTGCCGGTTGTGGACCTCGCCGACGTACCAGGCCGCCGTCTGAAGGAAGTCCCCACCGATCTCCGCCTGGGCCTGAGCGCTGCCGGAGTACGTCGAGCGCACCAGCTCCTCCACCCGGACAAGGGAGCCGAGGCTGAAGTCCCAGCCGCCGCCGTGGCGCTCGGCCCACGCCGGGAACTCGTCGCGCTCGATCTCCAGCCACGCGTTCAGCACCGGATTGTCCGACCGGAGCCGGTCCAGCTCCCGCAGCTCCTCGTACTCCGCGCTGGTTATCTCCATGCCGCCCGACCCTAGCCGCGGCGCTGGGGGCGCAGGACAAGTCCTGGGCCGCAGCGGGAGAGTCACACACCCATGTCGCAGCAGCCCTCCCGGCGCAGCTGCCGGCTCACCTTGCGCCAGTCCGTTGCGGCGGCGCCGTCCCCGCCCCCGTGCCCCTTCGTCCGCGCGCCGCTTCCGCCGCCGTCGGCGGGGAAAGAGTCGACCAGGGCTGACTGTTCGAAGAGTTCACCGCCGCGCAGCACCGAGACCGTCCGCACGAGGTCGTCGAAGTCGGTGAACGGGTCGCCGTCGACGAGCGTGAGGTCGGCGAGTTTGCCTTCTTCCACCGTGCCCAGGTCGGCTTCGGCTCCGAAGACCCGCGCGGGCAGCACCGTAGCGGTGCGCAGGGCGGCGG
>DATMEI010000693.1:0-3523 GCA_035556995.1 Streptomyces sp. | reverse complement strand
CTCCGCTGAAATCGAGCCAGTCGACAAACAGCCATACCCCGTACCAGCGCAGTGGCTCCACGCCGCGGTTCCGCACGAGCTCGCTGAGTTCCTCCACCGTGTCGGCTCGCGTCGGCACTCCCAGCACCCCGGTCTCGCGGTTGGCGTCGAAGGACGCCAGAGCGTCGTCCCACCGCCGTTCCAAGGCCGGGCGCACCGCCATCGCCTTGGCGTTGCCCGTCATGATCGAGACGACGCCACCGGCAGCAGCGCACCGGCACAGCTGGTCGACCAACGGCTCCGGCTGCTCCAGGTACCCGAGCACGCCATGACACAGCACGGCGGCGAAGCGTCGGCCGTTCACCGCCTCGTCGGCGTTCTCGCCGTCGGCCTCCAAGAGCGTCACCCGTCGCTGGGCCTCATCAGGCAGCCGCTGGAGTCGCTGTTGAGCTTTGTCCAGCATCGCCGACGACGGGTCGAGCAACGTCACGTCGTAACCGGCTTGGGCCAGCGGAAACGATTGATGGCCTGCGCCGCCGCCGACGTCGAGCACGGGCGCGGGAGGCGCCGGCAGATGCTCCAGCAGTTGCTCGTGCAACACATGCGTGCGCACGCGGCCCTTCACTGAGGCATAAGCCTCATCGGCAAACTGGTGAGCCAAATCGGCCCAGTTGTCATCGCCCACCACACCAAGATACGGCTCCTCACAACTCGTGCCCGGGCCTGGCGAGCGGGCACCTCTGCCCCAGTGCAGTGCATTCCGGATGTGGCCGGTGTTCCCTGGGCGAGCACGTCTGGCTGCTTGCCAGGAGGAGCGCCGTCCTCCGGACTGAGGTCATCAGGACTTCCGTGCCAGGGACTTCGCTTCCGCCGAGGAGACGGCCTTCCCGAAGGCCTGTACGTCGTCGATGGTCCCGTCGAGCCCCTGGAAGAACTCGTTACCCGACAGCCCGCGGCCCACGATGAACCTCTCCGATGACGCGAAGTCGTCCTCGCGCTCGACGGTTTCAGCGAGTCGGCCGTCGACGTACAGGCGGACCTGGTTGTCGGCGTCGTCGTAGACACCCGTCAGGTGCGTCCATTCGCCTGCCTCGGCCCCGGACTTCGAGCCGGCCTCATCCGCGGGCGCCGCCGCGTCATCCGTGTCCTGCTTCGGGATCCGCATCTCCCACTGGGACGCGTCCGCGTCGTACTGGAGCATGAAGGCGCTGGACTCCGACGAGTCCTGGCTCAGCGCAGTCTGCGAAATGTCCGTGCGGTTCAGCTTGACCCGTGCCGAGACGGTGAAGCTGGTGCTCGTGTCGACCACGGGACCGTCCGACGCGACGAACTGGCGCCCGTCGAGTGGCAGCGCCCCGTTCACAGGTCTTGGACGGGACGCGCCGAAGAGCGAGCCGTCCTTGTCGTTGCCCGAACTGTCGGACGTCACGCTGTCCCCGTCGACCTGGTTGAACTTCCACTGCACCGCCGCGTTGCCGACCGAAGGTGCGGAAGGCCGAGTCGTGCTGGGCTTCGGCGGCGCAGGCTTGGACTTGGTGGGCTTCGGTTTGGGCTTTGAAGTGGACTTCGCTATGGCCGTCGTACTCGATGGGCTGGGGGTCTTGGAAGGACTCGGCGACGAATTGGCCGGTAGTTCCGGCTGTGCCGGTTCCTTGCTCTGCGGATCCCCGGTGGTGGAGTCCCCTACGAAGCCGAAGGCCAAGGCGGCGCCGACGACGCAGACGCCGGCGGCCGCCGTACACCGGACGACCAGGTTGCCACGCCGCCTGCGCTTCGTACCCGCACCGGTGTCCGCCGCCGCGAAGGCCGCATGCCGGCCCTTGCCGGTCGTCTGACCCCCGACCTCCTGGCTTGCGGTCTCCATTGAGGCGGGCACCAGGCCCTCGGGCGTCCGTCCGCCGGCCGGCAGACCGCCGGCTGCCGCGGCGACCGGCATGTCGGCCCCAGGCATGAGCTCCCGGGCAACTCCCTCGTTCGTACCGCGGGCGGCGTACTCCAGACCGCCCCACGGCAGCAGCGCCTGCGCCAGCAGCGCGCCGCAGTCGTGCCGTACGCGTCCGAGGTCGGTGACGGCCCGGGAGCAGCTGACGCATCGCTCCAGGTGCGGCGCGACCTCACCGGCGATGTGGTCGGACCTCGTGTCCGCGTAGGCCAGTACCAGCTGGTGGTAGCGACGGCATTCGTCCTGCCGCCCGTCGCGGAGGACCTGGACGTACGAGCTGTAGAACTCCCCCAGCGCCCGGCCGTTGAGCGCGGAGACCTCGCCGGGGCCCGCACCGATCAACCGACCGGTCAGCGCGCCGTCTTCGCGCTCGACCATGTGGTGCCACAGGATCGTCTGGCTGCGGTACGAGAGACCGGCGAAGGCGCGTGCCGCGAGTGAGAAGGGGCGGACTCCCGCTGTCGCGGTGTTTCCCGGCACCGCCGGGCCGTTCGCGGCAATCCAGGCGGCCAACTGCGGGTGCAACGCGGCGCGTTGGGGTCTTCGCGCCCACTCGGATGCTGTGCGCAGCACCGAGGAGAGCGCACAGGGACGCAGGGCACCGCAGGCGCCGCCGCCCCCTTGCTGCCGCAGCGCCGCCTCCCAGGACTGGTACGCCAGTTCACCGACGGCCGGTGGATGTACGGCACTGACGGCTGCGAAGGCCCGCACGGCAGGGAAGTGACGCCGCTCGAGCTCATGCCGCGCAGCGAAGGAGGTCTCTCCACCTTCCCGTACGAGACGGAGCAGCTCGGCATCAGAGAGCTGTACGCAATCCATCCGTTTCCCCCTATCAACTCCCGGCGGTTCACGGCGTCTCCGTCGCGAGGCACGAAGGTCACGGGGTGAGGGGTGACAGGGTCATGAGACGAATGCTTCGCGCGCGGGCTCGACGCCGGGATCCGCGTCGATGTCATGGTGGTCGTCGGCAAGTTCAGCGCAAACGGGGCCCGAGCACCAGAGCCAGCGCAGCCTTGGGCAGAAGCGGCTGCCGTCGGCGAGTGGGTTGGTGGCGAGTGGTGGCGGTTCGTCCCGTCCGCGTCGGCCACGCGGCACTGTGATCACGCGAGTTGTCGCCTCCGGATGGCGGGCGGGCGAATCCGGCGTCCCAGACGTGAGCCACGTCGTCGGCCAGTCGTTCTGCCTCTCCTCCGGCAGGGGCTTCCCGGTCGTGACGGCCTGCTGTCAGCCGGGGAAGCGCGCGGCCCATGATTCGAGCGGCAGAGACACCGAGGTGATCACTGTGGACAGGGTGCGATACCAGCCGGTGAGCAGCAGTAGCTCCACCAACTGGGCGTCGTCGTAGGCTTTTTGCAGTTCCTGCCATGTGCTCGCGGAGAGCGTGGCCTGGTCGTGGAGTTCGTCCGCTGCGGTGACCAGCAGGCGGATGTGCTCGTCGAAGACGGCGGCGTCAGCCGGCTGAGTGACGAACGCCTCCAGCAGGTCCTGGTCAAGGCCGACTTCCGGGCCGAAACCCACGGCGTGGACGCCCCATTCGTACTCGGCGCCGGCGCGTGCGGTGGTCCGGCTGATCAGCACTTCACGGTCGTGCGCAGGCAGGGC
>DATMEI010000692.1:0-2716 GCA_035556995.1 Streptomyces sp. | reverse complement strand
CCGATCCAGGAGCGGTTCTCCGGCGGCATCGCGCGGTACCACGGCAACTGCTCGTCCATGCGCGTGATCGCGGCGGCGGCGAGCTTGCCGGAGGACTGCTCCAGGCGCCGCAGGGTGGCGCTGTGCGGGTGTTCGGCCCGTTCCGGGCGGTCTTCGGGTGGCGGGTTCGCGGAGGGATCTGTGGATTCGGGCACGTGCCCCAGCCTGCCTCATCGGACGGGGGGCGTGGGGGCTGGGGCGCTCCTGCGCAGCCGCGAAGCGGTCTACCGTGGACACATGCTTCACGTGTGGCGGGCGGAGGACCGGTATCGGGGCGGTGACGCGGCGGCGGGCATCGACACCCGGCACGCCTTCTCCTTCTCGGGCTTCTACGACCCGGACAACGTCGGCTTCGGACAGCTGGTCGCCTGCAACGAGGAACGTCTCGCACCAGGTGCGGGCTTCCCCGAACACCCGCACCGGGACGTCGAGATCGTGACATGGGTCGTCGAGGGTGAGCTGGAACACCTCGACTCCACAGGCCGGTCGTCGCGTGTACGTGCGGGAGACGTGCAGCGCATGGGTGCGGGAAGCGGCGTGCGGCACATCGAACGCAACGCGGGGGACGAGCCGCTGCGCTTCGTGCAGATGTGGCTGGTTCCGGGTGCCCGCGGGGGCAGCGGTTCGGAAGAGGACGACGGCGGCGAGCGGAATCGCGAGCCGCAGTACGAAGTGGTGCGGGGCATCGCGGACGGCACACCCTTCGCGGTGCCGCGTACGGAAGCGGTGCTGCATGTGCGGCGGCTGGGGGAGGGCGAGCGTACGGCCGTGCCCGACGCGGCGTGGGTGTACGTGCACGTGGTGCGCGGGGCGGCGGATGTCGGCTCGGGATTCCCGCAGGGCGGAGCCCGGGGGGAAGAGCGGCTGAGGGAGGGCGACGCGGCCCGTATCACCGACGCCCGCGACCTTGAGGCGCGCGGGGCCGGCGGTCCCGTGGAGCTGCTGATCTGGGAGATGCACGCCGAGCCCGGCTACGGCTAAGCATGTGCGTGTGCGGGTCCTGGGGTGCGGGCTGTGCTGTGCGTACGGTCAACTCCCCGTACGCACAGGTCACATGGCGCGCAGCTCGGCGAGCACCGCGTCCGTGAACGGCGGCCACGCGTCGACGGCCCACTGCCCGAAGTCGCGGTCCGCGAGCGCGACGCAGGCCGCACCCGCGTCCGGGTCGACCCAGAGGAATGTGCCCGACTGGCCGAAATGCCCGAAGGTGCGCGGTGAGGACGAAGTGCCCGTCCAGTGAGGGGACTTGCCGTCCCTGATCTCGAAGCCCAGCCCCCAGTCGTTGGGCGACTGGTTTCCGTAGCCCGGCAGTACGCCCTTCAGCCCCGGGAAGACCACCGAGGTCGCTTCGTCGAGGGTGGCCGGGGACAGCAGCCGCGGCGCGAGCAGTTCGGCCGCGAAGCGCGAGAGGTCGCCGGCGCTGGAGACGGCGTCCTTGGCCGGTGATCCCGGCAGTTCCGTCGCCGTCATACCCAGCGGTTCGAGGACGGCCTCGTGCAGGTACTGGGGGAAGGGGATCTCGGTGACCTTCGCGAGATGGTCGCCGAGCGCTTCGAACCCGGCGTTGGAGTAGATGCGGCGTGTGCCCGGTTCGGCCATCGGGCGGTCCTCGTCGAACGCCAGCCCCGAGGTGTGGGCCAGCAGGTGGCGGAGCGTCGAACCCGCAGGGCCCGCGGGCTCGTCCAGCTCCACCGCGCCCTCCTCGACGGCGATCAGCGCGGCGTAGGCGGTGAGCGGCTTGGTGACGGAGGCGAGCGCGAAGCGGTGGCCCGTGGGGCCGTGGCTGCCGGTGACGGCCGGTGAGCTGCCGTCGGCGGCGCCGGGGTTGCCGGGGGCGGGGCTCTCCCCTCGTGTGACGACGGCGGCCGCAGCGGTCGGCACCGGCCAGTTCTCGATCATCCGCAGGCTGTCCATGGGTCCCGAGCGTAACGCGCGGCTGATCGGCTGGGATTTTGTGCTTGCTTGGAGCGCACTCCAAGTCCGTAGCGTTCACTTATGACTGTGACGGAGACGGAGACAGCGGACGAAGCAGTCGAATCGGACGTGTGCGGGACCGTGGAGGCGCCGCACCCCCGGCCCGACGGGCAGGACCGCTACACGATCAGCGAGGTCGCCGCGATCTGCGGACTGAGCGCGCACACACTGCGCTGGTACGAGCGGATCGGCCTGATGCCTCACGTGGACAGGTCGCACACCGGTCAGCGGCGCTTCACCAACAGGGACCTCGACTGGCTGGGGCTGGTCGCGAAACTGCGGCTGACCGGAATGCCGGTCGCGGACATGGTCCGTTACGCGGAGCTCGTACGCGAGGGCGATCACACCTTCCCCGAGCGGCACGCACTCCTCGTGGCGACGCGCGAGGACGTACGGGGCCGGATCGCCGAGCTCCAGGACACCCTCGCGGTACTCGACTTCAAGATCGACACGTATTCGGCACGCCGGCTGCCGGAACAAGCCAAGCCTGAGAGGACTGCATGAGCACCGACTCGCACAGCAGCGAGAAGATCACCACCGCGCGGCTCGGCGGGAACGGCCCGGAAGTAGGCGTGCAGGGCCTGGGCTGCATGGGCATGAGCTTCGCCTACGGGCCCACGGACGCAGACGAGGCACGGGCGACCCTCGAACGGGCACTGGAGCTGGGCGTCACGTTGTTCGACACCGCGGACATGTACGGCGC
>DATMEI010000691.1:0-4895 GCA_035556995.1 Streptomyces sp. | reverse complement strand
GCGCTTGGAGTCGCGATCCGCCAGGACGTTCGTCCACCACAGCGAGTAGGCGACGAAGAGCGCGAGCACGACGCCCGCGGTGATGAGCAGTTCGCCGAAGACGCCGACGACCGCCGAGATGCGGCGACGGGCTGCGCCTCTGCTGCCTCTGCTGCCTCTGCTGCCTGAGGATTTCCGGGGCGGCGGCGGCTGCGGTGCCGATGCCCCCGACTGCTCGGCCTCGTCGTGCTCGATCTCTGACACCGCGTACCGCCCGCTTCTGCTGGTCCCCTACCCGACAAGAGCGTCCGGCTTCCCCTTGCTCCGTGGACGCTCCTCGACCATTTTGCCCCAGACGATCAGACGGTACTTGGACGTGAATTCGGGAGTGCACGTCGTCAACGTGATATACCGCCCAGGTGTGTTGAAACCCGACTGCTGCGGAACCGGGTCGATCACCCCGGTGTTGGACGGTGACGTGGAGGGCAGCCGGTTGGCCATCTTGTACGTGTAGAACTTCGTGGCCGTCTCGACCACCATCTCGTCACCCGCCACCAGACGGTTGACGTAACGGAACGGCTCACCATGGGTGTTGCGGTGCCCTGCCAGCGCGAAATTGCCCTTCTTGTCCCACGGCATCGCCGACTTGACCGGCTCCTCGTCGTAGTGCCCGACCAGCCCCTTGTCGAGCACCTGCGGCTTGGAGACGCCCTGAGCGATCGGGACCCTCACGTCCAGCTTCGGAATGTAGAGAAGCGCGAAGCCCTCACCCGGCGCGAAACTGTCGGCCTTGCGCTCCGGATCGAGTGAGCCCTCGCCGCCATCGCCGTCCTTCCACTGCGCCTGCAAGTCCTGTGCGGCGCCGCCCGCTTCCTGCCCGGCCAGTACGTTCGTCCACCACAGCTGATACGCGACGAAGAGCAGCATCAGCACACCGGCCGATATGAAGACCTCGCCGAGGAGGCGGCTGGCGATGATCGCCGGCCCCTCCCGGCGGGCACGGGCCGCACGCCTTGCCTCCAGCCTGGTGCCGGCAGGCGTACGCACCGGCGCATCCCGTGCTCCACCGCCCCTGTGGCCGCGGCGCTGTGCCGCGCGGCGGCGGGCAGCGCGGCCGGCGAGGGCCTCCGCGTCAGGTCGGCGCAGACCGACGGTGCGTGTGCTGTGCTCATCGGCAACTGCCGCTTCACGACCGGGGGTTGCGGACGTCGCGGATGTCGCGGGAGTTGACGGGTCTCCACCGGCGATGTCGGCCTCGTCCACGACGGGGAGGGCGGCCGTTTCGGAAAGACGTGACCGGCGCGGGCGGGCCTGCGTCCGGGGCTCGGGCTCCGGTGCGGGAGCGGGAGTGCGAGTGGGAGCGGCTTCACCGTAGTGCTGCCCCGGCATGCGTCGCCCGGGGGGCGCGGCATCGCGACCCCACTCGGCGGTGGGGCTGTACGGACCTTCAGCCGTCGGTCCCGTCGGGCCCGTCAGGCCCGGTCCCGCCGGTCCGGCCACCGGCTCGTGGCCGGGGCCCCGCCACTGCTGCCGGTCCGGCGCCGTGCTCTCGTACGCCGCGCTCTCGTACGGCGCACTCTCGTACGGAGCTCTCCCGTACGGCGTGCTCTCGTACGGGACTTGGGAACCGGTGTTGCCGCCCTGCACAGGCGCGCCGCGGGTCTGTGCTGCTTCCCCCGGCTCACGGTGCGGCCGGAACCAGGGGGAGACCCCCTCCTGTTCCTGCGGCGCGTACTGCTGCTCCCGCGGATGTCCCTGCGACTGTCCATGCGCGGGATAACCCTGTGCCGGGTAACCCTGCGCCGAGTACCCCTCGGATATGTGCCCGGTGGGCGCCTGCCCGGTGGGCGGCACGCCTTGCCTTCCCGCCCCCTGCTGCCCCGGCCCCTGCCCTCGCCCCGTCGCCTGCCCCGGCAGCGGGTCGCTCAGCGGGTCCCGGAGCGCGTCGACCGCCGCCTGGAAGTCCTCGGATTGCGCGTAGGGGTCTTCCTCGGGGCCGGTGTTCTGCCCGTACGGCGACCGGTTGTAGGGATACCCCTCGCCGTGCGGTTCACCGTACGGCTGCCCGTACGGACTCTCACGATCCGGGGGCATCCCCGTCACCTGCCCCCGGCCCCCGGGCCCGCGGCAGCGGAGTCCCGGACGCCGGACAACCCGGCAGAGCGTTCCACGGCATCCTTGTCGCCGCATTCGGCAAGCCAGTTGGCGAGCATCAGATGCCCCCATTCCGTCAGCACGGACTCGGGGTGGAACTGCACGCCCTCGACGGGCAGTTCACGGTGCCGCAACCCCATCACCAGGCCGTTCTCCGTGCGTGCGGTCACGCACAGCCCGTCCGGTACGGCAGCCCGGTCGACGCCCAGCGAGTGGTAGCGCGTGGCGGTGAACGGCGAGGGCAGCCCCGCGAAGACGCCGTCACCTTCGTGCAGCACCTGCGAGGTCTTCCCGTGCAGCAACTCGGGCGCCCGCCCGACGACACCGCCGTAGGCGACGGCCATCGACTGCATGCCCAGACACACCCCGAAGACCGGTACGCCGCCGTCCGCACAGTGCCGCACCATCTCCACGCAGACTCCGGCCTGTTCCGGCGTGCCGGGCCCCGGTGAGAGCAGCACCCCGTCGAAGTCCTCGTCGGCGTGGCGCAGTTCGGTCTCGTCGTTGCGCACGACTTCGCACTCGGCGCCCAACTGGTACAGGTACTGCACGAGGTTGAAGACGAAGCTGTCGTAGTTGTCGACGACCAGGATGCGTGCACCCATCAGCCCGCACCGCCGTCCACGGTCACGTCGTTGAACGGCAGCAGTGGCTCGGCCCACGGGAAGATGTACTGGAAGAGCAGAAAAACGACCCCGAGCACGAGCATGAGCGAGCACGTGGCCCGCACCCATGTGTTGCCAGGCAGATGCCGCCAGATCCAGCCGTACATCCCTGCGTGCCGTCCTTTCCCTGCCGTGTGTCCCTGCCGTCCTTCACCGCCCGGTGCGCGCCCACCAGAGTACGGGGCCACAGCGTGACGCCGTGCGTCAGTCGGCGAAGTGAGAAGTGCGGCCCGGGACACGCCCGGTTCATTCGGTGGGTTTCGCGTAGCGCAGGTCGACGGTTCCCGAGTAGCCGGGCAGGCTCACGGACTTGCGGTCGTCGACCTTCCAGCCGAGATCGTAGGCGTCGACGTACTGAAGGTAGTTCTGGATCGCCGGTGACTCGTCCAGAGCCTTCTGCAGTGACTCCTGGTCGCCGACGGCGGTCACCTTGTACGGCGGGGAGTAGACGCGGCCCTGCAGGATGAGGGTGTTGCCCACGCAGCGCACCGCGCTCGTCGAGATCAGCCGCTGATCCATGATCTTGATGCCGTCGGCGCCGCCCTTCCACAGTGCGTTGACCACGGCCTGAAGATCCTGCTGGTGGATGACGAGATCGTTGGGCTGGGGCTCGGGCACGCCGGGGATCTGCGCGGTTGCGTTCGGCGGTGCGTCGTCGAGCGTGACGGACACCCCCGCACCGGAGACCTTCCTGGTGCCGGCGTCCCTCTCCAGGCCCGTCAGCTTCCGGTTCTCCGTGCTGTCGCCGCTGTCCCGTCGTGCGAGGCGGTCGACCTGGCTGCGTACGGCAGCCGCCGAGGAGTCGAGTTCGGCGTTCTTCCTGCTCCGCTCCTGGATGAGGTCGGACAGCCGCAGCATCGAGGAGTCGGTGCGCAGATCGGTACCATGTGCGGTGTTGAAGCTGACCCAGAAAATAAGACCCGCGAGGGCGAAGACCCCCAGCGTGGCCAGCCGGGCCGGACGGAAGCGCAATCTGGTCACCGTACCCTCGTCTCCCTCCACCGCGGGGAGCCACTACGCTAGCGGACCACCACAACGTCACATCCCCTCGGCCCTGTTCTGAGGGGCCCGCAAGCGGTCACGAAACGCGGCGACAGGAGAGACTCTCGTGCCGAAGTCACGGATCCGCAAAAAGGAAGACTTCACTCCGCCTCCGGAGAAGAAGGCAACCGAAATCAACCTCGGAGCCACCGGCGGTCGCTGGGTGGCACCGCTCATGCTGGCGATGTTCGTCATCGGCCTCGCGTGGATCGTGCTGTTCTACGTGACGGAGAGCCAGCTGCCGATCGCGTCGATCAAGAGCTGGAACATCGTCGTCGGCTTCGGCTTCATCGCCGCGGGCTTCGTCGTCTCCACTCAGTGGAAGTAGGCACCGACCCTCTTCCGAGCAGGTCGCGCGCCCGCCGGACCGAGTTATCCACAGGCTGATCCACAGGGCTGGAAAACTTCACAAGATCTGTGGATAACTCTGCGGGGGTTGACGCCCTTTCCAACGGAGCCCCCCGCCGTACGGCCACGTTCACCCCATCTGGACAGGGGAAACGCACCTCTGAGCGAGTCTGGACAGCCGTTCCCTACATCATGCACAAGATCAGGGACGCGCTGTGGACAACGGGGCAGAAACGGCCGGTCAGAGCGGCGTCAAGGTGCAGCCGGAGGGGTTCGCTCGCCGGACGGGTGCGGCCCGCCCCCTGTGCACTCAGGACGTGAGCTGGAGCGTACGTACGACGCACGCCGCGACGATCAGCACCAGCATCACCGTGCACGCGCCGTACTGGACCAGCGTCCGCCTCTGGCGGGGCGCGTGCACCAGGGCGTACGCGATCAGCGCCCCGACAGCCAGTCCGCCTATGTGCGCCTGCCAGGAGATCCCCTGCCAGGTGAAGGTGAAGACCAGGTTGATGCCCAGCAGGATGAGGATCGGCCGCATGTCGTAGTTCATGCGGCGCATCAGGACCGCTGTCGCACCGAACAGGCCGAAGATCGCGCCGGAGGCGCCCAGCGACGCCTGCCCCGGTGAGGAGACGAGGAACGTCAGGGCGCTGCCGCCCAGCCCGGAGAGCAGATACAGCGCGGAGTAGCGCAGCCGGCCGAGTG
>DATMEI010000690.1:0-7484 GCA_035556995.1 Streptomyces sp. | reverse complement strand
ACGCTCCAGCTGACGACCGGCGACGCCCGCCGCCATGAGGTCCTCTACCGGCGCCCGTACGGCAGGGACTGGGAGCGGCTGGATCTGGACACCGCCATGGACATGGTGGCTGAGCGGGTCATCCGCACCCGGCGCGAATCCTGGCAGTGGGAACACGAGGGTCTGCGCGTCAACCGCACCCTGGGGCTGGCGTCCCTGGGCGGCGCGGCCCTCGACAACGAGGAGAACTACCTGATCAAGAAGCTGTTCACGGGCCTGGGCGTGGTCCAGATCGAGAATCAGGCCCGGGTCTGTCACAGCTCGACCGTCGCCGGTCTCGGCACCTCCTTCGGACGCGGAGGTGCCACCACCTTCCTCCAGGACCTGCAGAACTCCGACTGCATCGTCATCGAGGGATCCAACTTCGCCGAGGCGCACCCCGTCGGCTTCCAGTGGGTGATGGAGGCCAAGGCGCGCGGCGCCAAGGTGATCCACGTCGACCCGCGCTTCACCCGTACGAGTGCTCTGGCCGATCTGTACGTACCGATCCGGGCCGGCACCGACATCGCCTTCCTCGGCGGAATCATCAACCACGTGCTGAGCACGGGCTCCGACTTCCGCGAGTACGTCCTCGACTACACCAACGCCGCCACCGTCGTCAGTGACGACTTCCAGGACACCGAGGACCTCGCCGGTGTCTTCTCCGGTCTCGACCCGGAGACCCACCGCTACGACATGGACAGCTGGCAGTACGCGGGCGGGGGGACGATACAGGCCGCCTCCGGCGAGCGGGACGCGCTGTACGAAGAGCGGACCGAAGGCAGGTCCGGCACCTCCCACAGCTCCGGCACCTCCGGCACTTCGCGCACCCCGACCTCGGCCGGCAAGCCGGAGTCGCACGGCTCGGGCGGCCCCGGCCTCGAAGGGGAGTCGGAGTCCCGGCAGGACCGCACCCTCCAGGACCCGCGCTGCGTCTACCAGATCCTCAAGCGGCACTTCTCCCGCTACACCCCCGAGATGGTCGAGGAGACGTGCGGCATTCCGCAGGAGACGTTCCTGGAGGTGTGCCGGGCCCTGGTGGAGAACTCGGGCCCCGACCGCACCAGCGAGTTCTGCTACGCGGTCGGCTGGACGCAGCACACAGTCGGCGCCCAGTACATCCGTACCGCCTGCATCCTTCAGCTGATCCTCGGCAACATCGGCCGTCCCGGCGGCGGGATCCAGGCGCTCCGCGGCCACGCCAGCATCCAGGGCTCCAGCGACATCCCTACCCTTTTCAATCTGCTGCCCGGCTACATCCCCATGCCGCACGCACACGAGAACGAGAACCTGGAGAAGTTCGTGCAGGCGGTACGCGCGGACAAGGGCTACTGGGGCAACATGCGCTCCTACCTCGTCAGCCTGATGAAGGCCTACTGGGGAGACACCGCGACCGCCGGCAACGACTACTGCTTCGACCACCTGCCCCGCCTCACCGGCTCGCACAGCACGTACGAGACCGTGCTCAACCAGCTCGACGGGATCTGCAAGGGCTACTTCCTCATGGGCGAGAACCCCGCCGTCGGCTCGGCCAACTCCCGTATGCAGCGCAAGGGAATGGCCAATCTCGAATGGCAGGTCGTGAGGGACTTCTCGCTCATCGAGTCGGCGACCTGGTGGAAGGACGGGCCGGAGATCGAGAGCGGCGAACTGCGTACGGAGGACATCGGCACCGAGGTCTTCTTCTTCCCCGCGGCCTCGCACACCGAGAAGGCAGGGTCCTTCACCAACACCAACCGGTACGTTCAGTGGCACCACGCCGCCAAGGAGCCGGACGGGGAGGCACGCAGCGACCTGTGGTTCGTCTACCACCTCGGCAAGCGCATCAGGGAGCGGCTGAAGCACTCCACCGACCCGATGGACCGACCCCTGCTCGAACTCACCTGGGACTACCCCGTCGAGGGACCGCTGGAGGAGCCGAGCGCCGAGGCGGTGCTCGCCGAGATCAACGGCTTCGACGCGGACGGCGAACCCCTCTCCCGCTACCAGCAGTTGAAGGACGACGGCTCGACCTCCTGCGGCTGCTGGATCTACTGCGGCGTCTACGCCGACGGCGTCAACCAGGCGGCCCGCAGGAAGCCGCACACCGAGCAGGACTGGATCGCCGCCGAGTGGGCCTGGGCCTGGCCCGCCAACCGGCGCATCCTCTACAACCGCGCCTCCGCCGACCCCGAGGGCAATCCGTGGAGCGACCGCAAGGCGCTGGTGTGGTGGGACGCGCAGCAGAGCCGCTGGAGCGGCCACGACGTCCCCGACTTCATCGCGGACCGGCCGCCCTCCTTCCGGCCCGAGCCGGGAGCCGTGGGGCCGGACGCGATCAGCGGCGTCGATCCGTTCATCATGCAGGCCGACGGCAAGGGCTGGCTGTACGCGCCCGCCGGGCTCCTCGACGGGCCGATGCCCGCGCACTACGAGCCGCAGGACTCCCCCGTCAGCAATCCCCTCTACGGCTCTCAGCAGCGCAGCCCCGTAAGGGAGGTCTTCTCCCGTGAGGGCAACCGCTACCACCCCAGCGGATCGGAGCCCGGCTCGGACGTCTATCCGTACGTGGTGACGACGTACCGGCTCACCGAGCACTTCACCGCGGGCGGCATGACCCGGTGGTCGCCGTATCTCGCGGAGCTCCAGCCGGAGTTCTTCTGCGAGGTCTCCCCCGAACTGGCCGCCGAACGCGGCCTGGAGCACGCGGGCTGGGCCACCATCGTCACCGCACGCAGCGCCGTGGAGGCGCGGGTGCTGGTCACCGAGCGGATGTCTCCGCTGCGCGCGGGCGGACACACGGTCCATCAGATCGGCCTGCCCTACCACTGGGGCCGCAACGGTTACACCACGGGCGACTCGGCCAACGAGCTGACGTCCATCGCGCTCGACCCGAACGTGCACATCCAGGAGGTCAAGGCCCTCACCGCCGACATCCAGCCGGGCCGCCGTCCACGCGGCCCTGACCTGCTGCGGCTGCTGGAGGAGTACCGCGAGCGCAGCGGCACCGGCGAAGACACAGGAATGGAGGTACGGGGATGACCGGCACCCACAGCTCCCTCATCGGACGCAATCTGCTCGCCGGCCCCGAGAACGACCCGGCAGGCGACGCGGGACACGGCGAACACCCGCCGCGCGTCGGCTTCTTCACCGACACCTCCGTCTGCATCGGCTGCAAGGCGTGCGAGGTGGCGTGCAAGGAGTGGAACGCCATCCCCGAGGACGGCCTCGAGCTGACCGGGATGAGCTACGACAACACCGAGGGTCTGGGCGCCTCCACATGGCGGCACGTCGCCTTCATCGAGCAGAGCAAACCCGTCGGGCACGCGCACGCGGACGTCGACCACAGTGACGTGGATGTGCTCGCGCTCGCCTCACAGGGCTCCGCCGCTCCGCCCGAAGAGGCCGCCGTCACCCCGGCCACTCCGGGCCCGCCCGAGGCCGGCGGACGTACAGAGCTGCGCTGGCTGATGTCCTCGGACGTGTGCAAGCACTGCACGCACGCCGCCTGTCTGGACGTGTGCCCCACCGGGTCTCTCTTCCGCACCGAGTTCGGCACCGTCGTGGTGCAGGAGGACATCTGCAACGGCTGCGGATACTGCGTACCCGCGTGCCCGTACGGCGTCATCGAGCAACGGCCGCAGGACGGCCGGGCCTTCAAGTGCACGATGTGCTACGACCGGCTCGGGGCGGGCCAGGAGCCCGCCTGCGCGAAGGCGTGCCCGACCGAGTCCATCCAGTTCGGGCCGCTGGACGAGCTGCGCGAACGGGCCGAGGCCCGCGTCACGCAGCTGCGGGAGGCCGGCGTGAGCGACGCCCGGCTCTACGGGCACGACCCCGGGGACGGCGTCGGCGGCGACGGCGCCTTCTTCCTCCTGCTGGACGAACCCGAGGTCTACGGGCTGCCGCCGGACCCCGTCGTCACCACACGCGACCTGCCCGACATGTGGCGGCACGCCGGGGCCGCGGCGCTCACCCTGCTCGGCGGACTGGCAGCGGTCTTCGCCGCACACGGACGCAACGGCGGGGCGACGAAGGGATTCCGGCGATGAGCGGCGAGGCGGACGCACCCCGCGACGGCGACGCACACGGCAACGGGGGCCGAGACGCACACGGCAACGGCCACCGGCCGCCTGCCGGGATCTACAGCGACCCGGCGGAGGTACGGCAGGGCGGCAGCATCTCCGACGTCACGAAAGAGGGCCTGCGGGGAGTCCGTCCGGGACGCGCGGCGCTCGTGGGCGGCCAGGACCTGACGGACGGCCACCGGAGCGAGGAGAACGGCGCTGGACCGGGCGAAGGGGCAGCCGCCACAAGCGGCGGGGGCACGGGAACCGGCAGGGACAAGGGCAGGGGAAGGCACCGCAGGAGCGGGGGCAAAGGCAGGTTCGGGCGCCGTAAGGGCGAGCAACCGATGGTGCCCGAGGCCGAGTTCACCTCGTACTACGGCAGGCCGGTGCTCAACCAGCCCGCCTGGAAGCCGCTGAACATCGCCGGATACTTCTTCCTCGGCGGCCTGGCCGGAGCCGGCTCGGTGCTCGCTGCGGGCGCCGAGCTGACAGGACGCCCCGTCATGGCCCGTGCCCTGAAGATCACCTCGACGGTGTCGGTGGCCGGTTCGGCAGCGGCCCTCATCCACGACCTGGGCCGTCCCGAACGGTTCGTGAACATGCTGCGGGTCTTCAAGCCCACGTCGCCGATGAGTATGGGCTCATGGCTGCTCGCGGCGTACGCGCCGGCGTCGGGCGTGGCCGCCCTGTGCGACGTCGGCGGCAGGCTGCCGCGCCTCGGACTTACCGCGACAGTGGGCGCGGCACTGCTCGGGCCAGGAGTCGCCGCGTACACGGCGGTACTGGCAGCGGACACCGCGGTGCCCGGCTGGCACGACGGCTACCGCGAACTCCCCTTCGTCTTCGTCGGATCGGCCGCGAGCGCGGCCTCCGGCATGGCACTGGCAGCATCCCCGCTAGCGGAGAACGGCCCGGCACGCACCGCCGCCATCGCCGCAACAGCGGTGGAGAACGCGGCCGTCAAGGCCATGGAGCGCAGGCTGGGTCTCGTCGCCGAGGTCTACCGCGAGGGGCGCGGGGGTCGTTGGATGCGAGCCGCGGAGGTGCTGTCCGCTGCGGGCGCAGCCGGTGCCGCACTGCTCGCGGGGCGCAACCGTACCGCGGCGGGCGTCTCGGGACTGGCGCTTCTCGCCGCCTCGGCCTGCACCCGGCTCGGCGTCTTCCACGCCGGTACGGAGTCCTCCAAGGACCCCAAGTACACGGTCGTACCGCAGCGGGAGAGGCTGCGCGAGCGGGAGCGGAGGCAGGAGCGGGAAGAAGAGGATCGCCCCTGAGCAGGGGCGGTGCGTTACGCGTTTGCGCGCACCTGGCCCGCTCCGAGCGGCCCTGGCCCCTGAGGCCCGGCCCGTTCGCCGTCCCCCGTCGGGACTTTGCCCCATCCGAACTCCCCCGACAACGCGGCCAGTTCCGCGACGCCCCGCGAAGGGGCGGGCGCAGCCGGCACTGATCCGCCCCGCGAAGCGGGGGGCGCGCCTCTCCGCGAAGCGGGAAGCCCCGGCGCAGCCGGACCCGACAGCCCGCGCGAAGCGGGGGCGCCTCTCCGCGAAGCGGGGAACTCATGCGCCCCGCGAAGCGGGAAGCCCCGGCGCAGCCGGACCCGACAGCCCGCGCGAAGCGGGAAGCCCCGGCGCAGCCGGACCCGACAGCCCCCGCGAAGCGGGACGTCGCGTCGAAGTCCCGCCGGACGACGGCTAATGCCGCGGCGCGTTGCGTGAGCGCTGAAGCCGCGCGCCCCGGCGGTCGCGTGCGTTCCAGCACGCCTTGTGCCAGTGCCGCCGGTCGTCCACATCTCCCATCCGCGGCCAGGCCACCACGTGGGGTACGCCGACAGGGATCTCCTGGTCGCAGCCGGGGCACCGGTACTGCTTGCCTGCCGAGCCGCCGACCTGACGTACCGCCCACTCCTCGCCGCGCCACTCCTCTGTGCGCTCGAGCCCGTACCGCATTCCGGGTTCGTCGTCGCGACCGCCGGCGGCGGAGCCGGAGACGGAGGGCTTGGCTGCACCGCCGCGGGGGCGGTTACGACGCGGGGACACGGAACACCTCGACAGCTCGGGACCGGGCACTCCAGGGTAGCCACCCACACACCGAATGCCCGCAGCGCGGACACGGGAGAGGGATGGTACGGGCGGCGACCTGTTGTCGGATGCCGTTCATCGGAAGAATGTGCCCCAGGCCGTGCCCTCGGCACGTGTCAGCCGTTAATGCCTGTTGGGCCGCCTGGAAGCTCAAGAGGAGGGAGCAGCATGCGAGTTGGAGCATTTGTGCTGGCCGCACAGTTCCCCGGGCAGAGCCAGAGGGAACCGCTGCACCGCGCGATCCGCACTGGAGAGGTGGCGGAACAGTCGGGCCTTGATTCCGTCTGGCTCGCCGAGCACCATTTCGTCCCCTACGGCGTCTGCCCTTCCGCAGTGACACTGGCAGCGCTGCTCCTGGGACGTACACGGCGCATCAGCGTCGGCACCGCCGTCACCGTGCTGCCCAACGCTCATCCCGTCGCCCTCGGCGAGCAGGCAGCTCTGCTGCATCTGACCTCCGGTGGCCGCTTCGCGCTCGGGGTCGGCCGGGGCGGGCCCTGGGTCGATCTGGAGGTCTTCGGCGGCGGCCTGGACGCGTACGAGCACGGCTTCCCCGAGTCACTCGATCTCCTGCTGCGCTGGCTGCGGGAGGCCCGCGTCGGTACGGACGGCGAGCGGTACCAGTTCCGCGAGGTCGAAGTGGTGCCGCGCTGCGACGAACCGTTCGCTCCCGCCGAAGTCGCCCCCGGCACGGCACAGCTGAGCAGCCCGTCAGTCGTCGTCGCCTGCACGTCGCCCGGTACGGTCCGCCTCGCCGCACAGCGCGGACTGCCGATGCTCCTCGGCATGCACTGCGACGACGAGGAGAAGGCGGAGGCCATCGCGATGTGGCGCCGCGAGGCGCGGGAGGCCGGGCACGGGCATGAGGAGATCGAGCATGCTGCGTCCCTGCACGTCTCCGCCGGGGTGGCTCAGGTGGGCGACAACACCAAGGAAGCGGCCGAGTCACTGACCAAGACGATGCCCGGCTGGTTCCGCGAAGGGCTGGGCGCACACCGCACTGTGGACGGCCGCCAGCGGACGATGCGCGACCCGCACGGCTACACCGAACTGCTGTGCCGGCTGCACCCCGTGGGGACCCCGCAGCTGTGCGCGGACCGGCTCGCGGAGACGCGGGAGCGCACCGGCATCAGCCGGTTCGCTCTGCTCGTCGAGGGAACCGGTGACCTGGCGGCCACGGAACGGAACGTGCAGCGGCTGGGCGAGGAGGTTCTGACGCAGTTCCCCCTCGCGCAGTGAGGCACCCCCGCCCAGCCCCGGCGGTACAGCACCCGCCGGATCGTCGCCGGCAGGCCCGAAGCAGCCTGCCCGTCCGGTCAGCAGTCGCGGAGCGTCGGCG
>DATMEI010000689.1:0-2069 GCA_035556995.1 Streptomyces sp. | reverse complement strand
AAACTCAGCGCGCCCGAGGCGAACAGAGCCACGGCGCTGCCGTGTTCGCTCATCCCCGGCGGTCCCGCACCCCCCACCAGCCAGCCGGAGAGCACCGGTCCGACGAGCTGGCCCATGGAGCCGCCGATGGTGAAGTAGCTGAAGTTGCGGTCGTGTTCATGGGGGCCGCTCTGCCGCGCGACCAGAGACTGTGCGCCGATCACGAACACCAGATGTCCCAGGCCCAGCAGCGCACTCCACGCGCCGAGCACCACGAGGGACGGCGCCGTGCCGGACAGTGCACAGCCCGCGGCGATGAGGGCGACCCCGACCGGCAGCAGCGGCCCGCACCGCCCCCGGTCGGTGCGCCGTCCGAGCGGCACGGCGACGGCCAGAGGCAGCAGGGCGAAGGCCGCGGTGATGACGCCGACGGCGCTGGCGCCGGCTCCGAGTTCGAGCGCGTGGTACGAGACGGCGGGCCGCGCCATGCATACCGCTCCCTGCGCGAACGCGAAGGAGATGACCAGGCGCAGCAGCCAGCGCCGGTCCCCCGCGTCCGTACCGCTCACCCTGCGCCCGGAGCAGGCGCCTCAGCCGAGACCGAAGCCGTAGCCGGGACCGAAGCCGTAGCCGGTGCCGTGGCCGGTGTGACCTGCACGGGAAAGCCGTTGAGCACAGCTGTGCCCGAAAGCGGGTCGAGCAGGGTTCCGTCCAGGAGCTGGTTGACGTTGACGCCCGGCTCGGCAGCCGCCACCCGCATCCGGGTGCCGGGCCGGTCGTGACCCCAGCCGTGCGGCAGGCTCACCACGCCGGTACGCACCGCTTCGGTCACCTCCACCGGGGCCGTCACCTCTCCCCCCGAGCCCTTGATACGGGCGTACGCGCCGTCGGCGAGGCCGAGACGGGCGGCGTCGTCCGGGTTGAGCTGAAGGGTGCAGCGGTTGGTGCCGCCGCGCAGTGCGGGGATGTTGTGCATCCAGCTGTTGTTGGACCGCAGATGACGGCGGCCGACGAGCACGAGGCTGCCTTCCGCGGCACGCCGGCCCAGTGCGGCCCGCAGCCTGGGTACGTCCTCACGCAGCGGCCCGGGACAGAGTTCGACGGTGCCCGAGCGGGTACGGAGCAGTTCGGGCAGCCGCGGGCACAGGGCCCCGAGGTCGATGCCGTGCGGGTGTGCGAGGACCTTCTCCAGGGACAGCCCGTCGGGATGTGCGCCGAAGCCGTCGCCGTACGGGCCGAGCCGCAGCATCATGTCCAGCCGCTGCTCGACGCTGTCCTGCCCCGTCAACTCCCCTGCGAGCAGCGCCGGATCCCGGCCGTGCACGGGCGATTCGGGGTCGGCGACCGCCTTGCCCAGGGTGCGGCTGATGACGGCGGCGTCGACCTTCCCGGGTGCGGCGTCGGGTGTGCCGCCGATGCAGAGCAGCAGCCGCGCCATGATCTCGCTCTCGGTCAGCTCGCCCTCCCCCGGTTCGATGACGGCACGCGTGTAGCGGACCTGGTTGCGTACGGGCAGAGCGTTGAAGGCGAAGTCGAAGTGGGCGGTGCGGCTGGGCCTGGCGGGTGGCAGCACGACGTCGGCGTGGCGCGTGGTCTCGTTCAGGTACGGGTCGAGGCTCACCATGAAGTCCAGCCCGGACAGGGCCCGTTCGAGACCTTCGCCGTCGGGCGCGGAGAGCACGGGATTCCCGGCCAGGGTGAGCAGCGCACGTACGCGGCCCTCGCCCGGGGTGGTGATCTCCTCGGCGAGTGCGACGACGGGGAGTTCCGATTTGGCCTCCGGGTGCCCGCTGACCCTGCTGTGCCAGCGGCCCAGTGCGAAGCCCTTGCCGGGTGCGGCTGTTCGCGGCGCCCGTGCCGTGGCGGAGAGCGGGAACATCGCACCGCCGGGCCGGTCGAGGTTGCCGGTGAGGGCGCTGACGACGTCCACCAGCCAGTTGGTGAGGGTGCCGAACTCCACGGTGGAGGAGCCCACCCGCCCGTAGACGGCGGCGCGTTCGGCGGCGGCCAGTTCCCGCGTGAGGGCGCGGATCTCGCCGGCTGTGACATCGCACGCGTCCTCGACGGCCTCCGGGGCGAAGTCCGCGGCG
>DATMEI010000688.1:0-3654 GCA_035556995.1 Streptomyces sp. | reverse complement strand
AGAAATCCACGCCCCCAACAAACAAGGGGACGGGGAATCAACATATCTGGCGTTGACTTTTAGCACGCTGTTGAGTTCTCAAAGAACGGACACTACCTTCGCAACCCTCACAGGCCACTCCGGGCGCTTCCCTCTCGGTGTCACTACTTTAGCGGATTTCCTTGCCGACTCCTAATCGAAGCCTTCCGGTCGAATTTTGGCATGCCAAAAACGACCCCGTTTGGGAAATCGCGAGTAGTGTTTTGTCACATCCGGTGCATCCGCTCGGCTCAAGGGCCTGACAGCGACCTGCCCGGTTTCAGCGACTCGGTCAACATTAGACCTTCGGTCCCCCGGAGTCAAGTGACCTTCGACGATCCCTGGGTTGGTGTGGCCGGTAAGGGCTGACCGTCGGGTCACCGTCGATCCAGTAGCGCCAGGGGTGAACCGCTCCGGCACCGCCCACACCCGTACGGGGGCCGCTGCGGACACCCTCGTCGAAGGCGGCCTCACCAGTCAGAACGCGGAGTGGAGCATCCTCCTCAGTGGCGCAGACGTCGGTGCCGTTCAGCGTCCGGTCCACATCCAAAGCCGTCGCCAGCCGTGCCGGACCCTTGGCCAGTTCCGCCTCCTTACGCGCCTTGGGCCGGCGCTTGCGGGCGTGATCCTCGCCGGAGAGCACCTCTCCGGCCCGCAGCAGGACACCGCTCGCATGCCCCTCGCGACCGCACACGAGGTTCAGGCTGAACCACATCCCGTAGATGAAATACACGTACGCGTGCCCGGGTGGGCCGAACATCGAAGCGTTCCGCTGTGTGCGGCCCCTGAACGCGTGCGAGCCGGGGTCCGCCTCTCCCGCGTATGCCTCGACCTCCGTGATGCGCAGGACGATCCTGCCCTCGGCGCTCGTACGGACCAGGTACCGCCCCAGCAGCTGGGGGGCGACCTCCAGGACGGGGCGGTCGAAGAAGGACCGGGACAGCGGTGTGTGGCTGTCGTCGTTCCTTCGCGTACGGTCTCGGCCAGCGATCATGCCGCCCGAGGGTAACCGAACCGAGGGATGTGCTTCCGCCCCCGAAGGGCCGATCATCCTGAACGGGACGGAACCGCCGGCCGCCGCCGGGCGTACTGGTAGCGAGAGCACTCACGAGTGATCGGTGAAGACACACAGGCAGTGCCTGGGAGGGACTGGAGAGATGGGTTTCAAGAAGCTGTTCGCGAGCTTGGGCGTCGGCAGTGCGTCTGTGGACACCGTCCTGCACGAGCCGAACGTGGTGCCGGGCGGTGTCGTGCAGGGTGAGGTGCACATGGAGGCGGGCTCCGTCGATCAGCAGATCCAGGGGCTGTCCGTCGGTCTTATGGCAAAGGTCGAGGTGGAGACCAACGACGGGGAGATGAAGCAGAACATCGAGTTCGGCCGGCAGCAGCTCGGCGGCGCCCTCGACCTGAAGGAGGGCACCAAGCACACCGTGCCCTTCCAGCTGGAGGTGCCGTGGGAGACGCCCATCACGATGTTCATGGGGCAGCAGCTGACCGGCATGAGCATCGGGGTCTCCACGGAGCTCGCGATCGCCCAGGCTGTCGACTCCACCGACATCGACCCGGTGAACGTCCACGCGCTCCCCGCGCAGCAGGCGATCCTCGACTCCTTCGGCGCGCTCGGCTTCCGCTTCAAGACGGCCGACATGGAGAAGGGGCGGATCCGCGGTACGCGGCAGCAGCTGCCCTTCTACCAGGAGATCGAGTTCCTGGCGCCGCAGCAGTTCCGGGGGCTTTCGCAGGTAGAGCTGTCGTTCGTGGCCGACGGCAGTGAGATGGACGTCGTCATGGAGATGGACAAGACGCCTGGTCTGTTCACCGGCGGCAGCGACTCGTACCGCGCGTTCCAGGTGAGTCTGAGCGACTTCAACCAGACGGACTGGACCGCGTTCATCAATCAGTGGCTGACGGAGGTCGGCAGCCGGCGCAACTGGTTGTGAGTCTTCGCGCCGACAGGGCGGCGGGCGAGGTTCACTCGCCCGCCCTTGTCGTCTCAGCTGTCGTCTCAGCCCAGGAGCACGGTCAGTGGTGCGTCACGCACCGCCCAGTAACCGACTGCCGCCGTGAAGACGTTCACGGCGGTGGCGGCGGCATTGGGGTCTGCTTCCTCGAAACCGGGCCAGCCCGCCGTCATCAACAGGTATCCGTTCGTCTCCCCCCACCAGGAGAGGTCGGTGAGGGAGTCGGCGAGGGCGTCCCAGTTGCGCCCGAACCAGTCCGGCAGTTCGAGGCCGATGACGCAGCGGTTCATGAACTCGGTCTTGTCGGTCACATCGCTGAGGTCGATCACCGCGCCGACCCAGTTCGAGGCCTCTGCCTGCATCAGGACGTCCGGTCCCACGGAGTCACAGCGGTACACCCCGGGCGGGACAGTGCCCTCGAAGAGGCCCGGCAGTCCGCCCTCGGGCAGTTCGGGAAGGTCGGGCAGGTCCACGGGACTGGTCATCGTCGCACCACCGCTTTGCAGGTCTCGTCGTAGGTCCCATGGTGACAAAGACCGGGAGAATGGCTCGTTAGGCTGGCCGGTGCAGCGATTCGCGCCATCAGGAGGTTTCCACGTGACCGAGCAGAAGCAAGCGCCGCTCCCCCACGACTTCCATCCGCCCGTGGCGTCGTTCCAAGTGGTGAGCGACGACGTCTCCGAGGGCGGGCGGCTGCGCCCGGAGCAGCAGTACGCGAAGGGGAACATCTCCCCTCATCTGCGCTGGGAAGGCTTCCCGCCGGACACCCGGAGCTTCGCCGTGACGTGCTTCGACCCGGACGCCCCGACCGGCAGTGGCTTCTGGCACTGGTCCGTGTTCGACATCCCCGTTGCCGTGACGGAGCTTCCTGCGGGTGCCGCGACAGGCGAGATGGAAGGGCTGCCCGAGGGTGCGGTGCACGTACGGAACGACTTCGGGACGCGCGACTTCGGCGGAGCCGCGCCGCCGCCCGGGGACGGGCCGCACCGCTATGTGTTCACCGTCTACGCCGTACAGGACGAGAAGTTGGGGCCGGACGCCGACGCCTCTCCGGCTTTCGTCGGCTTCAATCTTCGCTTCAAGACGATCGGGCGGGCTCAGCTGATCGGTCTGCACGAGGAGCCTGCCGGGAGCTGAACCGGGAGGCCGGTCCCGTTCTGGGAGCGGAGTAAAACCCTTTGCGCCTCGTCGTCCTCGATCGCACAGTGGTTGCCGGGCAGTCGGCACCGCAGTGCGGGGGCGGCGGGGCGCTTGTGTCTGCGCCTGCTGTCCGCCGGAGTCACGGCCGGGGGCCGGACGACCGCGCCGACTGCCCTTGTTTCTGCGTTTCTCCACCAGATTCCGCCGGGCTCCGCTTTGTCCGGTCCCGTCCCTGCCCGCTTTCTGTTTCTCCTTTCACCGGTTTACCGAAGTGCTGCCATCTTCCGGCCAGCAGGCGGTAATTGCGTTGTTCCCCAAGTCGGGCAGCGGCACAGTGGATCCACCGCCGCCGGGGCGGAAGGGAGTTGGGGAGGTGGACGGGATGCGGGAGACGCTGATCCTCAATGCGAGCTTCGAGCCGCTTTCGACGGTCTCGCTGCGGCGTGCAGTCGTGCTGGTCATACAGGAAAAGGCCGTCGTGGAGCACTCGCCTCCCGGTCTCCGAGTGCGGGCAGCGAACATCGATCTTCCGGTG
>DATMEI010000687.1:0-3964 GCA_035556995.1 Streptomyces sp. | reverse complement strand
CTCCGCGAGATCCAGCCTCGCCGGCGTTTGGGGCGCGGGGGTCCGGGGGCGGAGCCCCCGGTAACGGGAAAGGGCGGGGAGGGGCATAGCCCGCCGCAGGCGCCACGCCCGGGCGGCGGGCCGCACGCCAACGGCCCCCTTGGCTCCGTGAGGAGCCAAGGGGGCCGTTGCACAGGGACCACCCGGCGAAGCCGGGCTACCGCAGGCGGGCCATCAGGGCGTGCTCGACGAGCGTGATCAGCGCGCTCTTGGCGTCCGCGCGGTGGCGGGCGTCGGTGGTGATGATCGGGGTGTCCGGGCCGATCTGGAGTGCCTCGCGGACTTCTTCGGGGTTGTACGGCTGGTATCCGTCGAAGCCGTTGAGGGCGATGACGAAGGGCAGGCCGGAGTTCTCGAAGTAGTCGACGGCGGGGAAGCAGTCGGCGAGGCGGCGGGTGTCGACGAGGACGACGGCGCCGATGGCGCCGCGTACGAGGTCGTCCCACATGAACCAGAAGCGGTCCTGTCCGGGTGTACCGAAGAGGTACAGGATCAGGTCCTGGTCCAGGGTGATGCGGCCGAAGTCCATGGCGACGGTGGTCGTCGTCTTGTCCCCGGTGTGGGTGAGGTCGTCGATGCCTGCCGACGCAGACGTCATGACGGCTTCGGTACGCAGCGGGTTGATCTCCGAGACGGCGCCGACGAACGTGGTCTTGCCCACGCCGAAGCCGCCCGCCACCACGATCTTCGCGCTGGTGGTTGAGCGGGCTGCACCGCCGCTAGAGCTTGCGAAGTCCACTGAGCACCCTTTCGAGCAGTGTCACGGCCGGCTGGCCGCCGGCGGACTCGTCGCCGCCTGGCTGGTGGATGGCGACAAGTCCGGCCTCCGCCAGGTCGGCGACGAGGATCCGGGCAACGCCGAGGGGGATGGTGAGCAGGGCCGAGATCTCGGCGACCGACTTGATCTCGATGCACAGCCGGCAGATCCGCTGGTGCTCGGGCAACTGCCCTTGCAGCCGCGACGGATCGGCTGTAGTACTGACCAGCGCCTCGATGGCGAGCTGGTAGCGCGGCCGGGTCCGGCCGCCGGTCATGGCATAAGGACGCACCAACGGGTTGTGCGTGTTCGTCGGAGCGGGCTCCGCCGCGCGCCGCTGCACCGGCTGGATGCGCTGCTGCTGCGGCTGCTCGTACGACGAGTCGTACGGTGAGTGCGACTGCTGGTAGGGCTGCTGCTGGCCTCTGCTGGGCGTCGAAGGAAAGTTGAAGCGGTTCTGAGAATTGTCGCCCTGAGCACCGTCATAAGGGCGTCCGCCTGGGGGTGTTGCCACGTTTCCTCCTCCGACTGCCGATCGCCGGTCCATGTCCCTGTGGAGCCGCGCCACCGCACCCTATGGTGCGGTGGCGTGAAACGCACTGTCTGCCTGTTAGTTGAGAAGACTTCCCTGAAGCTCCGCACGGAGGTCCGGAGTCAGCACGCTGCCGGCCCGGTCCACCAGGAGAGCCATCTCGTAGCCCACAAGACCGATGTCCGCCTCGGGGTGCGCGAGCACCGCCAGGGAGGAGCCGTCGGATACGGACATGATGAACAGGAAGCCCCGCTCCATCTCCACGACCGTCTGGTTGACCGCACCGCCTTCGAAGATCCGGGATGCGCCCGCGGTCAGCGACGTCAGTCCGGAGGCCACGGCCGCCAGCTGATCGGCGCGGTCGCGCGGGAAACCTTCGGACATCGCCAGCAGGAGTCCGTCGGCGGAGACCACCACCGTGTGCGACACCCCTGGGGTGTTGTCCACGAAGTTGGTGATCAACCAGTTCAGATTCTGCGCCGCCTGGCTCATCGGGCTCACACTAACGCTCCTGGTTGTAGGTACTGCCCGGGCCACTGTGTCGATCGTAGGTGCCCGAGCCATTCGTGTCCGTTCCCGCGTTGCGTCCCTGCTGGACGCCGCGCCGCAGGTTGCTCAACCTGCCACGCACGTCCTCAGGGGCGCGGGACACCTGTGGTCCGCCCTGGGGGGTCTGCTCCGCGGTGCCCTCGACCAGATTGGCCTTGGGTACCCGCCGGGGCAGACCGGAGGGGGTGACTCCACCCGCCTTCGGCTCGCGGAGTTTCTCCGCTCGCTGCCAGCGGTCGTCGTTCCTGGAGCGCCAGTCCTCGGTGCCGGCACCGGCGCCGTTGCCGGCCGCCTCGGGCTGTCCGCTCTGCGGGGTCTGCGGGGCCTGCTCGGCGGGCTGCTGCCACTGCTGCTGCTGGGGTTGCGGCGACTGTGGCTGCGACTGCGGCGGCTGGGTGCTGCCGCGCCGAGGCAGACCTGCGTCGGTCAGCTCGTGGCTGCTGCTCGGAGAGGGCCCCGGACGCTCGAAGCCTACGCGCTCGGGGGCGTTCGTGGGGGCGCCCGGCGCAGATTCCGAATCGCTCCGGTACTCCTGCTCGTACGAGTTCTGGTACGTACCTTGTTCCGACCACTCTGCCTGGTGGGACTGGGTGTCGAACTGGCTGTCGTACTGCGGCGCGGGAGCCTGCGGAGCCTGGTAACTGGCTTCCGCATATGCGGTTTCGGGGCTCTCCTGATGCTCATGGGGCTCGGGATAGCCACCGGGCGCCGCATAACCGTCGAAGGACTGCTCATCGGGGTAACCCTGCGGCGCGTACTCCTGCTGCGCGTAGTCCTGGCCGTACTCGGAGCCGTACTGCTGCTCCTGCGGCTGCTCCGGCGCGTACTGGTAGTTGTCGCCGTACGGCTGCTGCTCGGTGCCCTGTGCCTGCGCCTCCAGCGCGGCACGGCGCTCCTCCCGCATCAGCGAGCGGTTCACCGGGTCCAGCTTGGTGTCGTCCGAGGGCTCCTCGTAGCGGGAGTCGTCGAAGCCGAGCTCCGCGGCAGTGCGCATCGGGGCGTTCTGCACCGGAGCGGGCTCGTAGACGTCCTGCTCAGGAATGATCTGGGAGACGGTGAAGTCGTCCTCCGGCAGCGCCTCGCCACCGCCACCGTGGGTGATGGCGTCGGGAAGCATGACCAGTGAGGTGGTGCCCGCCTGCTCGCCCGAGGGGCGCAGCTGGACGCGGACGCCGTGCCGGTCGGCGAGGCGGCCGACCACGAACAGGCCCATGCGCTGCGAGACGGCGGCGTCCACCGTCGGCGGGTTGGCCAGCTTGTGGTTGATGTCCGCGAAGTCCTCGGCGGTGAGGCCGATGCCCTTGTCGTGGATCTCGATCATGACACGGCCGTCGGGCAGCCGGGTCGCCGTCACCCGCACCTTGGTCTGCGGCGAGGAGAACGTGGTGGCGTTCTCCAGGAGCTCGGCGAGCAGGTGCACAAGGTCGGTCACGGCCTGGCCGTGGATGTCCGTCTCCGGGACCCCGGTCAGCTCGATGCGCTCGTAGGACTCCACCTCGGACGAGGCGGCCCGCAGGATGTCGATGAGCGGCACCGGTTCGTTCCAGCGGCGGCCCGGCTCCTCACCGGCGAGGACGAGGAGGTTCTCCCCGTTGCGCCGCATGCGGGTGGCCAGATGGTCGAGCCGGAAGAGGCTCTCGAGCTGGTCCGGGTCGGCCTCGTTGTTCTCCAGGTCGGAGATCAGGCCGAGTTGGCGCTCGATGAGGCCCTGGTTGCGGCTGGAGAGGTTCGTGAAGATGGCATTGACGTTTCCTCGCAGCAGCGCCTGCTCCGCCGCCAGACGCACTGCCTCGCGGTGCACCTGGTCGAAGGCCCGGGCGACCTCGCCAATCTCGTCGCGGCTGTCGATCGGGATGGGCGCGACCCTCGTGTCGACCCGCCCCGGGTCCGTACGCGAGAGCTGGTCGACGAGAGAGGGCAGGCGCTGCTCGGCGACGCCGAAGGCGGCGTTGCGCAGGTTGCGCATCCCCCGGCTCATCGAGCGGGCCATCATGCCCGCGACGACGAAGGCGAGCAGCAGCGAGACGAGCACGATGAGGGCGTTGACGAAGGCGTCCTGCCGCGCGTCCGAGGAGATCTGCTCGGTC
>DATMEI010000686.1:0-3372 GCA_035556995.1 Streptomyces sp. | reverse complement strand
CGCAGCGCAGCGGTCCGCTGCCGCGTGGCGGGCCGAAGCGGGTGACCGGGGCCGTACGGGCGGTGCTGGGCACCTCCGAGGGCGGCGGCGGTGGCGGTGTGGTTCCGGAGCAGGGGACGAGTGCGCGGGAGGCTCTGCGTTCGCTGGAGCGGGCCGACAGCGTCACTCTGAATCTGCAGCGGCTGGCCGAACTGGTCACGGCCGAGCCGAAGTTCGAGCTGTTCGGCGCCCCTGAGCTTTCGACGGTGCTCTTCCGTCCCGCGGGAGCGGACGCCTTCGCGGTCGCGGAGTTCCGGCGCCGTCTGCTGATGGAGGGCCGCGCGGTGCTCGGCCGCGCCGACATCGTCAGCGCGAGTGCGAGCGCCAACGGCGGCGAACGTACGGGCGGAAGCGCGGAGTTGTGGCTGAAGGCGACCCTGCTCAACCCGCACGCGCGGGACAGCGATCTGGAGCCTCTGCTCAAGCTCGTGCTCGATGCCCTGCCCTCATCCTCCGCACCGCCTTTGCCGGCTGCCCGTTCCGAACGCGCTCCGGAGCCCGCTCCCGCAGCCGTCGCCTCCACCACCGTCACCGCCACCAGCGCCGCAAGGAGCCGCCGCTCATGACGACAGCCGAAGACCCGCGTACCGACCGGTCCGGCCCCGCCCCGGGCCTGCCACCGCATGCCACCAACTACGGCGCCGTGAACGGCGGCAGCAACGGTGCGCGCGGCGGCCTCAAGGCGGCCGGGCTTCCCTACGCGCTGCCCGGTCAGCGCACCATTTCAGGGTCGAGGCATCCCGAGGCCACGGTGGACGCCGGTCACGGCGGCGGGTCCGGGAGCGGCAACTCCGAGGAGAGGCCCCTCGACCTCGCCGGTATCGGCATCGGGCCGGCCAATCTCTCCCTCGCCGCTCTCGCCCACGGTGTCCCGGGCCTTCGTACGGCCTACTACGAGCAGGGTGCGGGCTTCCACTGGCATCCGGGCATGCTCATCGAGGGCGCCACGCTCCAAGTGCCGTTCCTGGCCGATCTGGTGACCCTGGCCGATCCCGCGTCCGACTGGTCCTTCCTGAATTTCCTCAAGGCGCAGGAGCGGCTCTTCCCGTTCTATTTCGCCGAGCGTTTCCACATCGAGCGTGCCGAGTACGACGCGTACTGCCGGTGGGTCTGCGAGGGTCTTGCCGCGGCAGGGCAGGAGACCGCCGGGACCGAGAGGGAAGGCGCGGGCCCTGGTCTGCACTTCGGCCACCGTGTCGATGCCGTGCGCTGGCATCCCGAACTCCGCCTGTTCGAGGTCGACTTCACCAAGCTGGACGCCGACGGGTCCGCGCCGCCCGGCCGTTCGTACGCGCGCAATCTGGTGCTCGGTGTCGGCAGCGCCCCGTACGTGCCCGAGCCGTTGCGGGCGCTGGCCGCCTCCGCCGGTGCGGGCGCGCCTGTCATCCACTCGGCTGACTATCTCGAGCACAGGGAGCGGCTGCTGGCGGCCGGGCACGTCACCGTCGTCGGGTCGGGCCAGTCGGGTGCCGAGGTCTTTCTCGATCTGCTCCGTCGCCGCCCCGCCGGGCGTGAAGGACTGCACTGGCTCACCCGCAGTGCCGCGTTCGCGCCCATGGAGTACAGCAAGCTGGGTCTGGAGCACTTCACGCCCGACTACACCCGCTACTTCCACGGTCTGCCCGAGCCCGTGCGGGACGGTCTGGTCCCGCGGCAGTGGCAGCTGCACAAGGCGGTCGACCACGAGACGCTCGCCGCCATCCACGACGAGCTGTACCACCGCACTCTGGGCGGCGGCTGGCCGGACGCGGTGATCACGCCGGGGGTCGCTGTCCGTACGGCCGGGCGCGTGGGCGCCACCCGCGTGGAGCTCCACCTGGAGCAGGAGCAGCAGAACGTGCGGACCCGGCTGGCGACGGACGCCGTGGTCCTGGCGACCGGCTACCGGGAGCGTCCGCTGGACGGGGTGCTCGCCTCGCTGCAGCCGTGGCTCGTACGGGACGAGGCGGAACGCGTCTGTGTCGACGAGCAGTACCGCCTGGTCATGGATCCTTCGGTGAAGGGCACGGTCTATGTGCAGAACGCCGAGCGGCACACGCACGGTGTCGGCGCCCCGGATCTGGGGCTGACCGCCCACCGCAGTGCCGTGATCCTCAACTCCCTGACGGGCGAGGAGCGTTACCGCCTTCCGCGGCGAACTGCCTTCACCACGTTCGGACTTCGGGCCGAGGGGTCGTTCGCCACGGGGGCTCCGGGGGTCGCCGAGCAGGCCGACCGGCAGCACGAGGGGTTCCGTCCTCTGCGCATGAGTTGACGGCACCCCTGTTCCGGCAGTCCCGCACGGCCCGCACGCGCGCACGCCCGCACGCTCCCGCACCGATGAGCGGAAGCCGCTGACAGGCACACCTCACGGTGGAAGACTGTGAGGATGTTCGATCACATTTCGATTCAGACACAGGACCCGGCCGCCGCAGCGGCCTTCTACGACGCGGTGCTGGCCCCCTTGGGCGCCGCACGCATTCTCGACTTCGGTGACGTCATCGGCTACGGCAGCACGGCTCCCGCCTTCTGGCTCGGCCCCGCCACCGCCGAAGGACGCCCCCGCGAGACGCACATCGCGTTCGCGGCAGCCGACCGCGGGACAGTCGACGCCTTCCACAAGGCAGCTGTCGCCGCCGGTGCCGAGGTGCTGCACGCGCCACGGCTGTGGCCCGAGTACCACGAGTCGTACTACGGGGCTTTCGTACGCGACCCGGACGGCAACAACGTCGAGGCGGTCTGTCACCGCCCTGAATGATCCCCGGCGGAAGGCGGCACAGGTCTGCGAGAGTGACGGCATGACGAATACGCCTGGTCACTCCGCAGCCTCCGGCCCTCTCCCCTACGGCACTCCGGACGAGCCGCGTGTGGCGGTGCGCGGCGAGGCGAGCCTCGAATTCGACCCGGAGATCGCCCGTATCGGGGTGCAGGTCAGCGCGCGGGGCACCGACCGGCGGGAGGCTCTGGAGTCGTTGACGCGGCGCAACTCCGAGGTGCTGGAGCTGCTCAGGAGCTACGGCGAATCGGTCGAGAAACTCTCCACGGGCGCCTTCTCCGTCACCCCCGAACTGACGGAGAAGGGACGCCGGGAGCGCGTACGCACATACAACGGCCGCGTGCAGATCACGGCAACCGTCGGCGACTTCACGGCGCTCGGGGAGATGTCCACGCGGCTTGCGGATCTGGAGCTGACCCGCGTGGAGGGGCCGTGGTGGGCGCTGCGCCCGGACTCCCCCGCGCACCGTGAGGCGCGTCAGCAGGCGGTCCGTGAGGCGGTCACGCGGGCACGGGAGTACGCGGGCGCGCTGGGCGCGGACCTGGTGGCGCTGGTGGAGCTGGCCGATCTCGGTGCGG
>DATMEI010000685.1:0-2346 GCA_035556995.1 Streptomyces sp. | reverse complement strand
AGCGGACTGCGATGTGCTGCGTACGTCCGGTGCCCGCAAGCACTGGCGGGAGCAGGGCCACGCCATGGTCCGTACGGCTTCCTTCGCGGGCGGCGGCGTCGGCGAACTCGACGTCTCCTACGGCGGTTTCACCCTCCCCGTCCGTGACGCCCTCCTGGACCGCGCCTTCGAGTGCTGGGTGCACGCCGAGGACATCGCGGAGGCCATCGACTATCCGTACGACACACCGCAGGGTGCGCACATGCACCACATGGTGGACCTCGCGGCGCGGCTGCTGCCGGGGACGATCGCCCGTCGCCGCCGCAGGGGCCTCGCGGGCCCGCCCCAACGCCTCACCACGGCGGGCACGCCCGGACGCGCGCTCCATCTGGAGGTCGAGGGCGACGGCGGAGGCGACTGGTACATCCCGCTGGACTCGCCCGCGGCGGTCGTGCGCCCCGACGACGCGGTGGCTCATGTGGCCCTGGACGGCTACGAGTTCTGCCAGCTCGCTGCCGGTCACGTACCCCCGCTGGAGGCCGCGGCGGGCCAGGACGGAGACCGCGAGGCCATCCGCGACGTGCTGTTCGCGGCAGCGTCGCTGTCGCGGATGTAGGGCCCGGAGGGGCCGGTTGCCGAGGCGCAGGCGCAGGGTGCAGGCGCGGGCGCCGAGTCAGGTGCAGACGCGGGCACCGTCAGGTGAAGACCACCGTGCGGTGCCCGTTCAGCAGCACGCGGTGCTCGCTGTGCCACTTCACAGCCCGGGCGAGCGCCTGGCACTCCACGTCGCGCCCCACCGCCACGAGTTGAGCCGGGGAGGCCTCGTGCCCCACCCGTTCGACCTCCTGCTCGATGATGGGGCCTTCGTCGAGCTCCGCCGTGACGTAGTGGGCTGTGGCGCCGATCAGCTTGACGCCGCGGGCGTGCGCCTGGTGGTAGGGCCTCGCGCCCTTGAAGCTCGGCAAGAACGAATGGTGGATGTTGATGATCCGGCCCGGAAGCTGCTTGCACAGGTTGTCCGAGAGGACCTGCATGTAGCGGGCGAGGACGACCAGTTCGACGTTCTCGTCCTCGATGAGGCGCAGCAGCCGGGCCTCACCCTCCTGCTTGCTCTCCTCACTTCCCGGCGTCACGGGAATGTGGTGGAAGGGAATGCCGTACGAGCCGGCCAGTTCGGCGAAGTCCGTGTGGTTGGAGACCACGGCGGCGACCTCGACGGGCAGGGCACCACTGCTTGCGCGGAACAGCAGGTCGTTCAGGCAGTGGCCGAACCTGCTGACCATCAGGACGACGCGCATCCGCTCCTCGCCCGCATGCATCTGCCAGTCCATCTGGAAGGAGTCGCCGATCGCCGTGAAGCTCGCCCGCAGCTTCTCCACGGTGACCCCCGCGTCCGCCGAGAAGTGGACGCGCATGAAGAAGAGCCCGGTGTCGTGGTCCCCGAACTGCTGGCTGTCCTCGATGTTGCAGCCGGTCATGAACAGGTAGCTGGAGACGGCGTGAACGATGCCCTGCTTGTCCGGGCAGGAGAGGGTGAGGATGTACTGCTCCCGCTGCCCGCCCGGCTCGTTCCGTTCGGTCTGTGCTTCCCGTTCATCCCGCTCCAGGCGGGCAGGGCCGTCGAGGCGGCTGTCGTCGACGGAACCGGGGTGCTCTGCGCGGTCGGCGTGCGGCTTGCTCATGGCGTAAAGACTGGCACACGCAAACCGGCCGCAATCACCGTCGCCGGTGCTCGGACGGTGCGTGCACGCAGCTCACACGGAGTGCTGCATGATCGCCAGTACGTCGAGGGAACGAGGCGGCTCGTTCGGGTCCTCCTCGTCGTTCGTGGCCAGCCGTACGTGCGCGTCACGCGCCGCCCGTACCGCTTCGGACCACGCGTGGTGCTCCATGTACGAGGCGACGGGGGCGTCCGCGCCGACCTGGTGCATGATCCGGAGCACCCGCAGCACGGCGGTGTCGACGAGCGCGGCCTCCTGGGAGTCGCGGAAGATCGTGCCGACGTACTTCTCGGCGGACCAGTTGTCCAGCCAGGTGTCCTCGACCAGCCGGTACACGGCGTCGGTGACGTCGCCGTAGCCGGGCCGGCCGGTCGCCCAGCATTCCTGCTGGAAGACGGGATCGGAGAGCATGTGCAGCGCCGAACGCACGTTGCTGCGCCAGCGCCACCAGGGCATGTCATGGACGGGCATGGTGCCCATGGTGGTGGACCGGGGGCCGCGACGGGAACCCCTCGCGGAATCTCGCGGAACCTGGCCCCGCTGCGGCTGCCCGCGCGGTACGGGGACCTGCCCACCGGGAGCGTCCGTCCCGGAGACCTGCTGGACGGGGACCTGCTGGACCGGGACTTCATCGGCCGGGACCTGC
>DATMEI010000684.1:0-4892 GCA_035556995.1 Streptomyces sp. | reverse complement strand
GAGGTGGACCTGCCCAGCCAGGCGGGCCCGACACTGGAGGAGCTTCGCGAGGCCACGGACTGGACGGTCCACTTCACACTGCTCACAGGCGACGAGGCGGTCTACGCCGCCAAACTCGAAGCCCACAAGCCCTACCGGCTGGCGTCCCGCGTGGGCATGAGCCTCGCGCTGCACTCCACATCCGTGGGGAAGTCCGTACTCGCCTCCCTGCCGGAGGAGTCGGTGCTCGCGCTCCTCAAACGCACCGGCATGCCGCCGCGTACGGACCACACGCACACCGACCCCGCGAAGCTGCTGATGGAGCTCACCGCGGTCCGCGAGCGCGGGTACGCGGAGGACCACGAGGAGAACGAGGCCGGCGTCATCGCCGTCGGCGCACCGGTCTTCGACCACTCGGGGACGGCGGTCGGCGGCATGAGCGCGGCCACGCTGAGCAACTTCTCGGACGCCGACTCCATGACCAGGTGCGGACGGGCCGTCGCCGCGGCGGCGAAGCGCTTCTCCCTGACACTCGGCGCACCGCCCCACCGCAGCGCACTCACACCCCTCAGACCGGACGGGTTCTGAGGAGCCGCCGCACTCGGCAGCAGCCCTCACTTCGACGCTCTTTGACAACCGACGTTGAACGCCGCGCGCTTCTCGGGCAGGGTGGGCAGTCGGCGCCCTCCCCTTTCTTTCGCAGCGCGGGACGGCCGAGTCAGGTGAGGAGTGCGCATGGTGGCCTTCCGGGCCTGCCGCACGGCGTCGCCCTCACATCCGCACGCGCATCCGCACGCACACGCGCACGGGCAGCCGCACTGGCCGGGGCGCCTGACAGGCGTCCTTCTCGCAGTGCTGCTGGCCCTCTTGGGCGGCTCGGCCTCACCCGGAAACGCGGCCGCCACCCCGGCGAACGCGGGCAGTACGGCGTCCTCGTCCGCCTGTTCGGTGCCGGGCGAGCACAACACCTCCGGTGAGGGGTGCGCCTCCGGCACGGAGGAACATCCGCATCTGCGGGCCACGCTCACACACCCGCCCCTCATCGCGCACCAGGGCGGCACCCCGTTGCTCCCCACCGGGCAGCAGCAGGAAGACCAGGCGTGGACCGGTTCCCTACTGCCCCCGCAGCCCGGGATCTCCGCCGCCCACCTCACGCACCACTCGCCGCGCCACGGCCGGGCTCCGCCACCCCGCACAGACATCTGACACCCGACATCTCGTCGGCTCACCACCGCGGCTCACTTCGCTGAGCCCCGGCGTGCTGCGCCTGTGCAGAAGGAGAGAACTCCCGCACAGGCACGCATCTGACACCCGTCTGTCTGTGCAGGAGGAAGACCCATGACTCGCGCCAACAAGGTGCGGGCGGTGATCGCGCTGGCTGTGATGGCCGTCGCTGCGATCTTCGCCATGACCGAGAAACCCCGCCTGGGCATCGATCTGCGCGGCGGAACGCAGATCGTTCTGGAAGCCCGCGATTCCGCCGCCGCGAAGGCGACATCCCAGACCACCGACGACGCGATGGAGGTGCTGCGCCAGCGCGTCGATGCGCTGGGCGTCGCAGAACCCACCCTCGTACGCTCCGGCGACGACCGCATCATCGTCGAACTGCCGGGCCTGCAGGACCCGCGAGAGGCCGCCGAGGTCCTCGGGCGTACGGCACAGCTCACCTTCCACCCCGTGAAGGGTGCCCCGCCCAAGGGCGCACCTGAGAAGGAGAGCAACAAGAAGGAGGACGACGAGAAGGGCAAGGTGCTGCCCGACGAGTCGGGGCAGCGGGTGCAACTGGGCGGCGCCGCCATGACCGGCGAGCAGGTGAAGGCCGCCAAGGCGTCGATCGATACTCAGCGTGGTTCCGGCTGGTTCATCGACCTCGGTTTCCGCGACAAGGGCAAGGAGACCTGGGCCGGGCTGACGGGCGAGGCCGCCTGCGCCCCGGCCGGCGATCCGCAGCGGCGCGTGGCCATCGTGCTGGACGAGAAGGTCATCTCGTCACCGCAGATCGACCCCTCGGTCGCCTGCAAGCAAGGCATCTCCGGCGGAAACACCCAGATCACAGGCGACTTCAGCGAGACCGAGGCCAAGGAACTCGCCACCTTGATCGAGGGAGGCGCCCTCCCCGTGCCGGTCGAGGTGATCGAACAGCGCACCGTCGGCGCGACACTCGGCGCGGACGCGATCGAAGCGAGCGCGTGGGCCGCCGCCATCGGCGTGCTGCTCACGTCCGGATTCATCATCTACGTCTACCGGCTGCTCGGCGTCCTCACCGCGGTCGGTCTCCTGTGCTACGGGCTGATCTCCTACTCGGCACTGCTCGCCTTCGGGGCCACCCTCACGCTCCCGGGCCTCGCCGGCTTCGTACTCGCCATCGGAATGGCGGTCGATGCGAACGTCCTTGTCTTCGAGCGCGCCCGCGAGGAGTACGTGTCCGTCTCCAAGCGGGGCAGAAGCCTGCGTACCGCAGCGACGAAGGGCTTCCGCGGTGCGTTCGGCGCCGTCATCGACTCCAACGTCACCACGCTGCTGGCGGCACTGCTGCTGTTCCTCCTCGCCTCCGGGCCGGTGCGCGGATTCGGGGTCACGCTGTCGATCGGCGTGCTCGCCTCGATGGTCAGCGCGCTCGTCATCACCCGTGTACTGGTGGACTTCGCCGTGAGCCGCAACGCGGTGCGCGCCCGTCCGAAGGTGACGGGGCTGGCCGGGCTGGGACGCGTACGTACCCGCCTCACGAAGCGGAATCCGGACTGGATGCGCCACGGAAGGCGCTTTCTGACCTTCTCCTCGATCGCTCTCGTCGTGGCCGTCGCCGGAATCGTCGTTCGCGGTCTGGACTTCGGTGTCGAGTTCACCGGTGGGCGGCTCGTCGAATACACCACGTCCCAGCCGGTCGATCCGGAGAAGGCCCGTGCGGCTCTCGCCGATGCCGGCCTGCCGGACCCGGTCGTGCAGAGCTCCGGCGGTGACGAGATCTCGGTGCGCTCCGAGCAACTCTCCAACGACCAGGAGGCGGCCGTACGTTCGACACTCTCCGAACTCGGCGGGGACGCCGACAAGGTACGCGACGAACTGTTCGGACCGAGTCTCGGCGACGAGCTGCGAAAGCACGCCCTGATCGCCCTCGGGGTGGCGCTCTCGGCCCAGATGATCTATCTGGCCTTCCGTTTCCGCTGGACGTTCGGAGCGGCGTCGGTACTCGCGCTCGCCCACGACGCCGTCATCGTCGTCGGGGCCTTCGCCTGGCTGGGCAAGCCCGTCGACGGGGTGTTCCTGGCGGCGCTGCTCACCGTCATCGGCTATTCGGTCAACGACTCCGTCGTCATCTTCGACAGGGTCCGCTCCGAGTGGCGCGGGCAACAGAAGAGAACGTTCCGCAGCGTGGTCAACAGCGCGGTCGTCCAGACAGTCCCCCGCACCCTCAACACCGGTATGGGGGCACTGTTCATCATCGCCGCGCTCGCGGTTCTGGGAGGTGACTCGCTCAACGACTTCGCGGTGGCCCTGCTGATCGGCATCGTGGTGGGTTCGTACTCGTCGCTGTTCGTCGGTGCACCGCTCGCCGTCGAACTGGAGGCCCGTACGGACGCACCCCCACCCGGCCGCGGCAAGGGCGGCGACTCCACGGCGAAACCGCAGACCGGCAAGGAACCCGGGCCCCGCCCGGGCAGGCTCCCCGGCGACAGCGGAGCCCGCGTGTAGCGGCGCACCGGACACACGCCGAGGGCGGCACCCCCATGTGCTCGGGGTGCCGCCCTCGGTCCGTAACGACAAGCTACGGCTTCCGACTGACGCGCGGTCAGAAGTCCATGCCACCGCCCATGCCACCGGTCGGGTCGGCCGCACCGGCGCCCGCCTTCTCCGGCTTGTCGGCGATGACGGCCTCCGTCGTCAGGAAGAGCGCCGCGATGGATGCGGCGTTCTGCAGAGCGGAACGGGTGACCTTGGCCGGGTCGTTGATGCCCTCGGCCAGCATGTCGACGTACTCGCCGGTGGCAGCGTAGAGGCCGTGGCCCGGCTTCAGGTTGCGCACCTTCTCGGTCACGACGCCGCCCTCGAGGCCGGCGTTGATCGCGATCTGCTTGAGGGGTGCCTCAAGGGCGAGCTTGACGGCCTGCGCACCGGTCGCCTCGTCGCCTTCCAGGTCCAGCTTCTCGAAGACGCTGGCCGCCTGGAGCAGAGCCACGCCACCACCGGCGACGATGCCCTCCTCGACGGCGGCCTTGGCGTTGCGCACCGCGTCCTCGATGCGGTGCTTGCGCTCCTTCAGCTCCACCTCGGTGGCGGCACCCGCCTTGATGACGGCGACACCGCCGGCGAGCTTGGCCAGACGCTCCTGGAGCTTCTCGCGGTCGTAGTCCGAGTCCGAGTTGTCGATCTCGGCACGGATCTGCGCGACGCGGCCGGCGACCTGGTCGCTCTCGCCCGCACCGTCGACGATCGTGGTCTCGTCCTTGGTGATGACGACCTTGCGGGCGCGGCCCAGCAGCTCCAGACCGGCGTTCTCCAGCTTGAGGCCGACCTCCTCGGAGATGACCGTGCCACCGGTGAGGATGGCGATGTCACCGAGCATGGCCTTGCGGCGGTCGCCGAAGCCCGGGGCCTTGACGGCAACGGACTTGAACGTGCCGCGGATCTTGTTGACGACCAGCGTGGAGAGCGCTTCGCCCTCGACGTCCTCGGAGATGATCAGCAGCGGCTTGCCCGACTGCATGACCTTCTCCAGCAGCGGAAGAAGGTCCTTCACGCTGCCGATCTTGGAGTTGACGATGAGGATGTACGGGTCCTCGAGCTCCGCCTCCATGCGCTCCATGTCGGTGGCGAAGTACGCGGAGATGTAGCCCTTGTCGAAGCGCATGCCCTCGGTGAGCTCGAGCTCGAGCCCGAAGGTCTGCGACTCCTCGACGGTGATGACGCCTTCC
>DATMEI010000683.1:0-2789 GCA_035556995.1 Streptomyces sp. | reverse complement strand
CGGCTGATCTGACCGACACCGGGGCACTGCGGGAGGCGGTGCGGGGCGTCGACGCGATCGTCCATCTCGCCGGCATCTCCCTGGAAGCCCCGTTCGAGCAGATCCTGCGCTCCAACATCGAGGGCACGTACCGGCTTTACGAGGCCGCGAGGGAAGAGGGCGTACGCCGCGTCGTCTTCGCCTCCTCCAACCACGCGGTGGGCTTCACCCCGCGCCCAGCCGCCGGCGATCCGCTGATCCCGGTGGACACACCACGGCGCCCCGACACCTACTACGGGCTCTCCAAGTCCTTCGGTGAAGACCTCGCCCAGCTCTACTGGGACCTGCACGGCATCGAGACCGTGTCCGTACGGATCGGTTCGTGCTTCCCCGAACCGACCTCCGTACGGATGCTGTCCCTCTGGCTGAGCCCGGCCGACGGCGCCCGTCTCTTCCACGCGGCACTGACAGCCGAGGACGTGGGGCACACGGTCGTCTACGGCTCCTCCGCCAACACCCGCCTGTGGTGGGACCTGACCAGCGCCCGCGCGCTCGGCTACGAACCGCAGGACGATTCGGAGCCGTACGCGCCCGAACTCATCGCAAAGCAGGGGGAACTGGACCCGGACGATCCCGATCACGCCCATATCGGGGGGCAGTTCTGCACGCGACCGCCCACCTGGCAGCACTGAAGGGGAAGTCGGCGGGCATGATGGACCCCGGACCGATCACACCGATCGCTCACGGGGAGGGCGTCATCACCATGTTCTACTTCGCGGACACCGATCCGGAATCGGCCTTTTCCGGCCTCGTGGATTCGGGAGTCGTCAGCTGGCTGATACTCGGACTGATCGCGGGGACCATCGCCAAGGTCATCCTGCCGGGCCGCGATCCGGGGGGCCTGCTCGGCACGATCCTCATCGGGATCGCCGGGGCGTTCATCGGCGGCTGGCTCTCCTCGACCTTCCTGGACAGGTCGGTCGACCACGACTTCGTCGACCCGGCGCTCTGGGTGTCGGCCATCGCGGGTTCGCTGGTACTGCTGATCGGGTACCGCATCTTCTTCGGGCACTCACGGGAGCGCCGCCGCTAGGACACAGCGGTTCACCGGCGCCCGGCGCCGCACCCCGCCCGTTCCAGGGCGCTCCGCGCCAGGGAGCGGGCGGCGGAGACGGGATCGTCGACGACGTGCAGCCCGTTCAGCACCGTCGCCCCCTCGTGCAGCAGCACCAGCTCGTCGGCCAGCCGGTCCGCGTCCCGGGCTCCGGCCTCCTCGCTCAACTCCCGCAGATATCCGCGCAGCCAGCGCTTCTGCTCACTGATCACCTTGCGGCCCGGGTGCTGCGGATCGGGCAGCTCGGCAGCCGCGTTGACGAAGCCGCAGCCGCGGGGGTTCTGGCTGCGCATCCAGGCGCCCAGCGCGTCGAAGGTGCGAAGCACACGCTCGTACGCACTCCCCTCGCCGCCCTCCATCACATGCTCGGTGAGCCATAGGCGCCACCGCTCGTCGCGCTCCCGCAGGTAGGCCGCCACCAGTGCGTCCTTGGAGCCGAAGCGGTCATAGAGCGTCTTCTTCGTGACTCCGGCCTCCGCGGCGATCAGGTCGACCCCCACCGCCGTGATGCCACGCCCGTAGAACAGGTCCGCCGCCGCATCGAGGATCTTCCGGGCGCCCGGGGTGAGTTCGGTCGCCTCAGTCGTCATCGTGAGCCCTCTCCACTTGCAGTAAACCGATCTGTTTAGTTCACTCTATACCCAGCAGATTAAACAGATCGGTTTACTTGCCGGTGCAGCACTGACACAGAGGAGAGGAGCCCCCGATGCCGCCGCCCATGACCGGGCCGCTGATGACCGGGCCGCTGATCGCAGCAGGACTCGTCGTGATGTGGAGTTCGGGCTTCATCGGTGCCGAACTCGGCACCCGCCAGGCCCCCGCCGACACCCTCCTGATGTGGCGCTTCCTCGTCGCCGCCACGCTGCTCGGAGGCCTCAGACTGCTGCTGCGCCGGCTGAGGACCGGACGGGAGCGCCTGCCGCTCCGTGCACTGGCGGAACAGTCCCTGATCGGACTGCTCTCCCAGGGGGTCTATCTCGGCGCGATCGTCTGGGCAGTCGGCCTCGGCGTCCCTGCCGGAACGTCCGCACTGATCGCCGCCCTGCAGCCGCTCGCGGCCGGTGCACTGGCCGGACGGCTGCTCGGCGAAACAGTCACCCGCCGTCAGTGGGCGGGGCTCCTCATGGGCCTGGCCGGGGTCGCCCTGGTCGTACGGGACGACCTCGCCTCCCCCGCAGCCGCACCGCCCCTCGCCTATCTGCTCCCCTTCGCGGGGATGGCCGGTCTGCTCGCTGCCAGCTTCCTGGAACGCCGCGCCCGCCACCGCGTCCGCGCTGCGGACGCACTGCCGGTGCACTGTGCGGTGAGCGCGCTGTTCTTCACGGCGCTCGCCGGCGGCGCCGGGCAGGGACACATGGAGCCGCCCATGTCCGGACCGTTCTGGCTGGCGGTCGCCTGGGTGGTTCTGCTGTCGACCGCTGGCGGCTACGGCTTCTACTGGTGGAGCCTGCGCCGTACCGGCGTCACGCGTACGAGCGCGCTGATCTATCTGACGCCTCCCACGACGGCGGTGTGGGCGTACGCGATGTTCGGGGAGCGGCCGGGACCGCTGGCGCTCGCGGGCATGGCGGTCGCCGTGCTGGGGGTCGTCACGGCGGTGCGGGCACCGCGGCGGCCGCCGGGAGCCGGCCCGCCTGTATCCGCTTCCGCGGCAGCACAGTTGACGCGGCCCTCTGCAAAGGAACCGCAAAGCACA
>DATMEI010000682.1:0-2001 GCA_035556995.1 Streptomyces sp. | reverse complement strand
AGAAAAATCCGCTTCCTTCCTGAACCGGGCATCGCAGATGGCTGCCAGGGCGGAGATCACCGCCGTGTCGGCCTGACGCTTGCCGAGCGTCTGTGCGGCGCTGGAAGTCTTCCAGCCGAGCGCGTCGAAGCCCGTCCAGGTGATGATGACGGCGCCGGCGAGCGCGCCGAGGGTAAAGGGCTTCCATCCTGCCGGCAGTGCGAACATAGTGACAACCTCTCGAAAAGGGGAGCTGCGTGGGAGAATCGGATACGTTTCAGTATCCCACACGTAACGACACGCGAGCCGCAGCATTACATCTAAAGTGGAACCTTCCCCATTTTCCCGTAGTGGAAGTCGACGAACGCCTGCCTGATCTCCTGGCTCGTATTCATGACGAACGGCCCGTGGCCGACCACCGGCTCCTCGATCGGCTGCCCGTTCATCACGAATAGCGTCGCGTCGGTCACCGCCTCGATCTCCACTTCGTCTCCTTTGCGGTCGAAGATCGCGAGCTCGGTCTCGCTCGCGTCCTCGTTGCCGTTCAGGAGCGCCTTGCCTTTGAGCACATAGAGGGCTGCGGTGTAGCCCTCGCGCAGGTCGAGCTTCGCCTTGCCGCCGGCGCGCAGGCGTACGTCGAGCACCGTCACCGGGGTAAAGGTCTTCGCCGGCCCGCGACGGCCGGCGAATTCGCCGGCGATCACGCGCACCGAGCCCGCGTCGTCCGCCAGCGCGACGACGGGGATGTCCTTTACCTGCAGCGTCTGGTAACGCGGCGCGGTCATTTTCGACTTCGCGGGCAGATTGACCCACAGCTGCAGCACCTCGAAGCGCCCGCCCCTGCGGGAGAAATCCGCGCCGTGCATTTCCTGGTGCAGCAGGCCCGACCCGGCCGTCATCCATTGCACTTCCCCGGGACCGATGCGCCCGCCGTTGCCCGCGGTGTCCTGGTGGTCGACCTCGCCGTCGAAAATCACGGTGACCGTCTCGAAGCCGCGATGCGGGTGCCAGCCGACGCCGAGCGGCTTCTCGGAGGGCTCGAACTGGGCCGGGCCGGCATGGTCGAGCAGGATGAAAGGCGTCAGCTCCGGGCGCTCCTCATAGTGGAACACGGTGTGCACCGGGAAGCCGTCGCCGACCCAGTGGCCTTCGCCCTGGCGGTGGATGCTGAGGACGTTTTTCATCCGTTCCAGATGGGGGCTGAGCCGCCAAAAGCAACCGACTGCGGCGCTGCGCGCCTCGCTAGAACGCGACGGCTGGGACGGCGACTGGTACCGGCGCGGCTACTTCGACGACGGCACCCCGCTCGGCGCCTCCGCGAGCGACGAATGCCGCATCGACTCCATCGCCCAGTCCTGGGCCGTCCTCTCCGGCGCCGCCGACCCCGCGCGCGCCCAGCGCGCCATGGCCGCGGTGGAGGAGCACCTCATCCGCCCCGCCGACGGCCTCGCCCTCCTCTTCACCCCGCCGTTCGACCGCACCCCGCTCGACCCCGGCTACATCAAGGGCTACCCGCCCGGCATCCGCGAAAACGGCGGCCAGTACACCCACGCCGCCGCCTGGTCCGTCATCGCCCTCGCCGCCCTCGGCCAGGGCGACAAGGCCGCCGCCCTCTTCTCCCTCCTCAACCCCATCAACCACGCGAGCACCCGCGCAGACGTCCAGCGCTACAAGGTCGAGCCCTACGTCGTCGCCGCCGACATCTACTCCGTCCCCCCGCACCTCGGCCGCGGCGGCTGGACCTGGTACACCGGCTCCGCCGGCTGGCTCTACCGCGCCGGCATCGAATCCATCCTCGGCTTCCGCCTCCAGGGCGCCACCCTCCTCCTCGACCCCGTCATCCCCACCTCCTGGCCGCGCTTCGACATCGCCTTCAAACACCGCTCCTCCCGCTACGACATCACCGTCGAGAACCCGCACGGCGTCAGCCGCGGCATCGCCAGCACCACGCTGGACGACAACACCCTTCCGTCCGGCCCGGCCCGCGTCCCCCTCGTGGATGACGGCGCAGCCCACCAGGTT
>DATMEI010000681.1:0-3324 GCA_035556995.1 Streptomyces sp. | reverse complement strand
GCTGGGCGTCGTTCCTGTGCTCGCTGTGGCGGTCGGGCTGATCGTGCGGAGGATGCGCCCCCTCTTCCGCACGATGCAGAAGCGTCTGGACGGCGTGAACCGGGTGCTGCGTGAGCAGATCACCGGTATCCGCGTCATCCGCGCCTTCGTCAAGGACGACTACGAGCAGGGGCGCTTCCACGAGCACAACTCCGGTCTGACGGACGTCCAGTTGGCCAGCGGGCGGCTGATGGCGCTGATGTTCCCGACCGTCATGACCGTCGTGAACGTCTCCAGCGTCGCCGTCGTCTGGTTCGGCGCGCACCGTGTCGACAGCGGCGGGATGCAGATCGGTGCCCTGACGGCGTTCCTGGCGTACCTGATGCAGATCGTGATGTCGGTGATGATGGCCACCTTCATGTTCATGCTGGTGCCGCGTGCGGAGGTGTGCGCCGACCGCATCACCGAAGTGCTGGACACCGACTCCAGCGTCGTGCCGCCCGCCGAGCCCGTACGGACGCTGAGCCGGCACGGCACGCTGGAGCTGCGCAGCGCGGGCTTCCGCTATCCGGGCGCGGAGGCACCCGTGCTTCAGGGAGTCGGTCTGCTGGCGCGGCCGGGCGAGACGACCGCGGTCATCGGGTCGACGGGCAGCGGGAAGTCGACGCTGCTCGGCCTCGTACCCCGGCTGTTCGACGCCACCGAGGGCACCGTGCTCATCGACGGTGAGGACGTACGTGCGCTCGATCCGGAGCTGGTGGCGCGGACGGTGGGGCTGGTGCCGCAGCATCCGTATCTCTTCTCGGGCACGGTCGCGTCCAACCTGCGCTACGGACGCCCCGACGCGACCGACGACGAGCTGTGGCAGGCCCTGGAGGTCGCGCAGGCACGGGAGTTCGTGGCCGAGATGGAGGGCGGGCTGGACGCGACGATCGGCCAGGGCGGCAACAACGTCTCCGGCGGACAGCGCCAACGGCTGGCCATCGCAAGGGTCCTGGTGCACCGTCCGGAGATCTATCTCTTCGACGACTCCTTCTCCGCGCTCGACTTCGCGACCGACGCGGCGCTGCGGGCCGCGCTCGCCCGTACGACAGCACAGGCCACGGTCCTCATCGTCGCCCAGCGGGTGTCCACCATCCGCGAGGCCGATCAGATCCTGGTGCTGGACGAGGGCCGGGTGGCCGGAACCGGCAGGCACGAGGATCTGATGGCAGGCAATGAGACGTACCGGGAGATAGTCCTGTCCCAGCTGACCGAGCAGGAGGCGGCGTGAGCGGGCCCGCACGTGTGCTGGGCGGCGGGCCACCGCCACAGCGCTCGGCAGACTTCAAAGGATCGGCGAAGCGCCTGATCGGACAGTTCCGGCCGGAGAAGGCAACGCTGTCGGGCATGGTGCTGTTCGTGCTGCTCAGCGTCGGGTTGAGCGTGCTCGGGCCGAAGATACTCGGCCAGGCCACCGACCTGATCTTCGCGGGCTTCATCGGGAAGCAACTGCCCGGCGGCGCAAGCCGGGAGCAGGTCCTGGAGCGCATGCGGAACGAGGGCGACGGCCGTGTCGCCGACATGCTCTCCGGCATGGACTTCACCCCGGGCCGGGGCATCGACTTCGATGCGGTCGCTCAGGTGCTGATCGTCGTGCTGGTGATCTACACACTGGCCGGCCTGATGATGCTCTTCAGCGGGCGCCTGTCCGTACGGGCGATCAACCACACCGTCTTCCGGCTCCGGGAGCAGGTGGAGGCGAAGCTCGCGCGGCTGCCGCTGTCGTACTTCGACAAGCAGACACGGGGCGAGGTGCTCAGCCGTGTCACCAACGACATCGACAACATCGGGCAGACCCTGCAGCAGACGCTGGGGCAGATCATCAACTCGCTGCTCACCATCGCCGGTGTGCTGGTGATGATGTTCTGGATCTCACCGCTGCTGGCGATGGTCGCGATGGTGACCGTGCCGCTGTCGCTGCTGGTGGCGACCCGGCTGGGCAAGCGGGCACAGCCGCAGTTCGTCGAGCAGTGGGCGTCCACGGGGAAGCTCAACGCTCACGTCGAGGAGATGTACACCGGGCATGCGCTGGTGAAGGTCTTCGGGCGGCAGAAGGAGTCCGCCGAGGCGTTCGGTGAACACAACGACGCGCTGTACCGGGCGGGCTTCAAGGCACAGTTCGTCAGCGGGATCATGCAGCCCGCGATGATGTTCATCGCGAACATCAACTACGTGCTGGTGGCGGTCGTCGGCGGTCTGCGGGTCGCCTCGGGCGCGCTGTCGATCGGTGACGTGCAGGCGTTCGTGCAGTACTCGCGGCAGTTCACACAGCCGCTCACGCAGGTCGCCTCCATGGCGAACATGGTGCAGTCCGGAGTGGCCTCCGCGGAGCGCGTCTTCGAGATCCTCGACGCTGAGGAGCAGTCACCGGAGCCCGCTCATCCAGCCCGTCCGGCCGAGGTGCGCGGGCGCGTCGAACTGGACGGCGTCAGCTTCCGGTACGACCCGGACCGCCCCCTCATCGAGAACCTGTCGCTGTCCGTCGAGCCCGGCCGTACGGTCGCGATCGTCGGCCCGACAGGCGCGGGCAAGACCACCCTGGTCAATCTGCTGCTGCGCTTCTACGAGACGCGCAGCGGCCGGATCCTGCTGGACGGCACCGACATCGCCGCCATGAACCGCGAAGAGCTGCGCTCCCGCATAGGGATGGTGCTCCAGGACACCTGGCTCTTCGGCGGCACCATCGCGGAGAACATCGCCTACGGCGCGCAGGGCGCCGACCGCGCACAGGTCGAGGAAGCAGCCCGCGCGGCACACGCCGACCGCTTCATCCGCACCCTGCCCGACGGCTACGACACGGTCCTCGACGAAGAGGGCACCGGAGTGAGCGCCGGAGAGAAGCAACTGATCACCATCGCCCGCGCGTTCCTCTCCGATCCGGTCATCCTCGTACTCGACGAGGCGACCAGTTCGGTGGACACACGCACCGAGGTGCTCATCCAGCAGGCGATGGCGCGGCTGTCCCACGGGCGTACGAGCTTCGTCATCGCCCACCGGCTCTCCACCATCCGGGACGCCGATGTGATCCTCGTGATGGAGAGCGGCTCGATCGTGGAACAGGGTTCGCACAACGAGCTGCTCGCGACGGACGGGGCCTACGCACGCCTGTACAAGGCGCAGTTCGCGGGTGCCGTCGCGGAGGTGGATTAGGGGCGCGCGGGACTGTCCGGTCGCGGCTCCGGCCGGTCGCGGGCCCGTTCAGGACGGGGCGGGGGCGTCCTCACCCGAGCCGCCGGAAGGGTCCTTCAGCATCGGCGGGACCTCATGGGACACCGTCGTGGTGCGGCGCTCCAGATTCCGTAC
>DATMEI010000680.1:0-5022 GCA_035556995.1 Streptomyces sp. | reverse complement strand
CCCCGCGGACGCCCCGTACGCGTACGGCCGCGACGCCAACCCCACCTGGACCACTCTCGAACGCGCCATCGGCGAGCTGGAGTCCCCGGACGACGACCGCGTGCACACCGTCGCCTTCGCCTCCGGTATGGGCGCCATCTCCGCTGTGCTGCTCTCGCGGGCACGCCCCGGCAGCGTCTTCGTCCTGCCCGGCGACGGCTACAACCTCCTCATCGCCATGCGCGAGCGCCTGACGGGCTTCGGCGCCGAGGTCCGTACGGCACCCACCGGCGGTGACGCTCAACTGGACCTGCTCGACGGGGCGTCGCTGCTGTGGATCGAGTCTCCGTCCAACCCCGGTCTGGACGTGTGCGACATCCGGCGGCTCGCCGACGCGGCACACGAGCGCGGCGCCCTGGTCGCCGTCGACAACACCCTCGCCACCCCGCTCGGGCAGCGCCCACTCGAACTCGGCGCGGACTTCGCGGTGGCCAGCGGCACGAAGGCGCTCACGGGCCACGGCGACGTCCTGCTCGGCTATGTCAGCTGCCGCGACGAGGAGTTGGCGGACTCGGTGCGGCTGTGGCGCAAGCATGCCGGTGCGATCCCGGGGCCGATGGAGGCGTGGCTCGCGCACCGTTCGCTGGCGACGCTCGACGTACGTACGCAGCGTCAGGCGGAGGGTGCGCGTGCCCTCGCGGAGGCACTGCTCGAACGCCCCGAAGTCACCGGCGTACGTCATCCGGGCCTGCCGGGCGACCCGGCACACGAGTTGGCTGCACGTCAGATGCGCCGGTTCGGCTGCGTCGTCTCCTTCACGCTGCCCGGCAAGGAACACGCGGAGCGCTTCCTCGCCGCGCTGCGGCTCGTCGACGACGCCACGAGCTTCGGCGGTGTCCGCTCCACGGCGGAACGGCGTGGCCGGTGGGGCGGGGACGCCGTTCCGGAGGGGTTCGTGCGGATGTCGGTCGGAGTCGAGGACGCAGGCGATCTGATCGCGGACGTGCGACAGGCACTGGACGCCGCTGCCGGACGCGCGAAGTAGGCCCGGCTGCGCGGCAACCCGGCCACGCGACTGCCCGGCTGCCCGGCTACTCGGGAGGGTGCTCGGGGCCGCCGTAATCCGGGCTGGAGTAGTCGGGGCTGGAGTAGCGAGGCCTCGCGCTCCGCTCTCCCCTGCCGTCGGAGGGGCTCCGGCTGGAGAAGTCCGGGTGTGAGTAGCCGAGTCGGGGAGTGCGCTCCTCACCGCTCGACGTCTCCGGCGGCGCCGGGGCGTAGCTGGCAGGGGCGCGGCTGCCCGGCTCGTCGGCGAGTGCCCCGGCCAGAAACGGAACGATGCCGCGTTCCAGCAGCGCTTCACGCCAGGCCGCCCGCGCTTTGGAGACCTCCTCGGCGAGGCCGCCCGCCGCCGCCGTGCCCGCGGCGTCAGCCGAAGCCGCGAGAGCCGCCTCCTCGGCCGCCCTGCGGCGCGCGCCCGCGCCGTTGCGCATGGCGGTCAGCCACAGCTCGGCCATGCCGACGACGATTCCCGCGGCGGCGAGCGCGGCGAAGACCCAGCCCGCGCCGCGCATCGGGGCGGCTATCGAGGGTTCCGGTGTCACGACGTTCAGCAGATAGCCGAGCAGCAGGAAGATGACGGCCGCCGTCCCGGCGAGCAGGGGCACGAGGACGGAGACCATCGCGACCAGACCTGCCCCGGCGGATTCGGTGATGCCCTCCCCCATGGCACCCGCCAGGCTGAGCCCCCCACTTCCGGCCTGCTTCTCGTCGTCCCCGTCGGCCCGGCCGGAGTCGGCCCCGCCGGTGCCGGCTCGGCCGCCGTCGGCGGTCGTCGCGCCCTGTGCGGACTTCGCGGCCGGATGACGCAGCTCCGACCGCAGACCGACGAAGTGCCCGTATTCCTCCGAGGCGTTGGCGGCGATGGCGCTGGCCGCGCTGAGGGCCATCGTGCGCAGCTGCTCTGCGTTGAGCCTCTCGCCCACTGCCGCCAGGGCAGGACGCCGGGCTGCCGTACGCAGAGCCTCGTCCACGGCCCTTTCGAACTCGGGCCGGTCTTCGGGCAGCAGGTGCGGAGCGCTTCTCATGTGCATCCCCCGATGCTCCGTAGGGCCGTTGGTGGCCGGTCGACGGGCGGGGCAGCCACGGCGACGGGTAGGGGAATTCGCTGCGGCAGGACCGATGGTAGAGGGAGTCCGGCACCCCTTGAGAGAGAGTTTCCGGTAATTGCCTCTTCCCGGCAACGTATTCCGCGCCCTGTGCGCCCGCCCGTGAGGTCGTACGCCCGCCTCCGAACAGCTATTCCGTCAGCGGCAGTTGTGTGACGAGCAACTTTCCGGCCATGGTCACGCCGCCGTCCATGGCGAGCGCGAGCCCGTCGGCGTAGACGTGCGGACCGGTCACGTCGGGTGCGGCGTCCTCTTCCTCGTCCTCGCCGGGGGCCTCGTCGAGCAGGTACGGGATCGGGCTGTGCCCGTGCACGATCCGGTCTCCGCCGAAGACGGCCAGTAGTCCGCGGGCGTTCTCGGCACCGTTCTCGTCGTCGCGGAAGGCGAAGCGCTTGGTGAACTTGCGGAACAGGTCCCAGGTCTCGTCGGCGTCGTTGCGCTGCAGGGCGACGGTGATGGCGTCGTTGACCGCCTCGATGGTGGTGCCGTAGTCGAGGTAGCAGGTGCAGTCGGAGTGCAGCAGCAGATGGCCGTCCGCCAACGCCATCGCGTCCAGCCGCGACATCCACTGGATGTGGTGGTCCTGAAGCTGCTCCATGTCGGAGCGCTGGCCGCCGTTGAGCAGCCAGGCCGCCTGGAAGGAGGCCGTGCCCGCACTGGAGTTGACGGGGGTGTCCCCGAAACGCTTCGCGCCGATGAGCAGCAGTTCGTGATTGCCCATCAGCGCCTTGCAGTAGCCGCCCGCGGCGGCGGCCTGCGCTGAGAGGTTCATGACGAGTTCGACGACGCCGATCCCGTCGGGTCCGCGGTCGGTGAAGTCACCGAGGAACCACAGACGGGTGTCGCCCGCGGCCCAGTTGTCCTGCGCGTCGATGATGCCGGCGTCGTGCAGCGCCGCCCGCAGTTCGTCGAGATAGCCGTGCACGTCGCCGACGACGAAGAGCGGACCGTCGCCCTCGTTGGAGGTGACCTGTGCCGGTAGGTCCACGAGGGTGGGCTCCCGACCGGCGTCCCCGTTACCGGAGTTGATCACAGGCAGGTCGCGCTGCGTCGGGGTGTAGCCCTCGGGCTCGTCGGCATGCTGCTCGTCCTCACGCACGGGAGTGGAGGCCGCCGGCGGATGCACGGGTGGGCCGGGTGGAACAGGCGGCCCGTACGCATCACCGGATCCGGTCTCCTGCGCGGTCGCACCGCTGCCCTGCCACATGTCGGGTCCCTGACCGGCCCCCTGAGTCATCGACCCCTCCACCATCGCGCGCCGCCGTGCATCTGCCCGGACCTTGCCCCTGCCTGTCTCGGCGGGGAACTCCCGCCGGTCGCCTGTTGCGCTGACCCGTACATCCACGGGTTCCACGGTTTCACAGGTCGAGAGAGGGTCCCGGTGTCGTGCGCCCATCATAGGAACGCCGGTAGCGGCTTGCGACGCACCTGGGGGTGGCAATTGAGGCTCGTGGACGCGGCGGTGGCGCATTCCTCCGGAAATTCCCCTCTCGTCCCCGGTCTGAAAGACCGTCGGTCCTACGTGAACGGCTTTCCCGCGGCGTCGGCGGCGAGCCGGGAGCGGGCCGGTCCGTCGGTCCGTCAGTCCGCAGCGGGAGAGCGCGGTGCGCTGATCGTGGTGCGCGGCGGGCGCCGTTGTGAGGACGTGCGGACGATGAGGTCCGTCGGCATCACCTGATGCACCGGATGCCCGGGGCCGATTCCCTCGATGGCGTCTGTGAGGAGCTGGATGACCGTGTTGCCGATCCTCCCCGGCTTGAGGGAGAGCGTCGTGATCGGCGGCTCGGTGGTGGCGTAGACGTTGGACTCGCTGCAGCACACAAGCAGCAGATCCTCGGGTACGCGCAGTCCGTAGCGGCGTGCGGCGGCGAGCAGGTCCGTGCCGTTGGGGTCGAAGAGGCCGTAGACCGCGTCGGGACGGTCGGGCCGTGCCAGGAGCCGGTCGGCGGCGACGGCGCCCGCGCAGGGGTCGTGGGCCGGGTAGTGCTCGTAGACCGGTTCCTGGCCGACGTGCTTGCACCAGTCGAAGTAGGCGGTGGTGGACAGGCGCGTGTAGGTGTCGGTGCTGGTGCCGGTGAGCAGTCCGATGCGGCGGGCGCCGGACTCGGCGAGATGGTCGAGGAGGCCGCGCACCGCCTCCTCGTGGTCGTTGTCGACCCAGGCGGTGACGGGCAGCGAGGTGCCGGGGCGCCCGTCGGAGACGACGGGCAGGCCGGAGCGCACCAGTTCGGTGACGACGGGGTCGTCGTCGGAGGGGTCGATGACGACCGTGCCGTCGAGAGCGACGTTGGACCACAGGTCGTGACGCGAGGTGGCGGGGAGGATGACGAGGGCGTATCCGCGTGCGAGCGCGGCGGACGTCGCCGCACGCGCCATCTCCGCAAAGTACGCGAACTCGGTGAAGGTGAACGGTTCTTCCCCGTACGTGGTGACCGTGAGCCCGATCAGCCCGGACTTTCCCGTGCGGAGCGTACGGGCGGCTGCCGACGGGCGGTAGCCGAGGCGTTCGGCGACCTCCCGCACGTGCCGGCGGGTGGCTTCGGGCAGACGGCCCTTGCCGTTGAGCGCGTCGGAGACAGTCGTGATGGAGACACCGGCCGCGGCGGCGACATCGCGGATGCCCGCGCGCCCGTTCAGCCGGCTCCCCCCGCGTGCTCGGCGCGAGGCCGACGCCCGGCTTACCTGATGCTTCTCTGCTGCTGTCATGGCGACCCGATCGTAGGCCCGCGACGGAGGGGGTGTCGGACGCTCCGGAGGAGGGTCAGAAGGCACGATTCTGCACGTGCCTTCAACGTCAACTGCCTTGGAAAGTAGGGTAGTTGACGCTCCGTCATAAACTTTGTGACCGCCCGCAAGCGATTGCGCCCGAGGACACGGC
>DATMEI010000679.1:0-5905 GCA_035556995.1 Streptomyces sp. | reverse complement strand
GTCCATGTCGCGGTAGCGCTTGCGGAACGCGTCCGCCTTGCCGTCGCGGATGGAGTTGATGAACTCGTTGGTGAACTCCTCGGAGCTCACGTAGCGAACTCGCGTGCCGGGGTAGAGGCTCCGGGCGTAGTGCCCGATCGCGTGAAGCAGGTGCGTCTTGCCGAGGCCGGACTCCCCGTAGATGAAGAGCGGGTTGTACGCCTTGGCCGGCGCCTCGGCGACGGCGACTGCCGCCGCGTGTGCGAAGCGGTTGGAGGCGCCGATGACGAAGGTGTCGAAGAGGTATTTGGGGTTCAGCCTCGCGGTCGGCTCACCCGGGCCCGTGGCAGGGGCGGGTTGTGCGGCAAGGGGCCCGGGGGCGCCGCTGGAGGCGGGCAGTTGGGAAGGGCCGCCGTAGCGAGGAGCGGGGGGCTGGCCCTGCGGGGGCACCTGCGGCTGGGGCACCTGCTGTTGCGGGTGGCGCTGGTGCTGATGCTCGTACGACTCGTACGGAGGCTGAGGGCGCTCGTACTGCTGCTGCTGCGAGTGGCGACGCTGGTCGTAGTGCTGCTCGTACGTCTGCTGTTGATGCGGCTGCTGCGATTGCTGGGGGTGCTGCGGCTGCTGCGGCTGCTGGTGCTGTGGCGGGTACTGGTCACGGTTCGGCTGCGGCCAGGCGCCGGTCTGCCGTGGTGCCTGCGGGTAGTCCGGGTAGGCGGGGCGGGGGCTGGGCAGGTCGCGGGTCTCGTAGCTCTCGTACCTGCCGCCGTCGTATCCGCCGTGCTGCTCGTATCTGCCGTTGTCGTATCCGTTGCCCGAGGGGGCGTTGGCATTGCCGTCGTGCGGTGCCGGGGTGTGCTGAGCAGGCAGGGACGGGGCGGGCGGCTGCTGGGACTCGGGCCCGGATGCGGACGTGGGCGGGGGCGCCGGCTCCGTGGAGGCTGCGCCGGGTGAATCCGGGGCGGGGCCGGTGACGGTGATCGCGAGCCGGATGGGCTGTTGGCACTCCCGGCTGAGCGCATCGCTGATCATCGGCGCGAGGCGGCCCTCGAGGACGCCCTTCGCGTATTCGTTCGGCACGCCGAGCAGAGCGGTGCCCGAGACGAGTACGAGCGGCTGGCAGTCTCGCAGCCATCGCTGGTCCTTGGCTTCGACTCCCTGACCGTCGGCGAGGAGTTGCTCCAGCACGCGGGGCCACACTGCGGCAAGATCGGCAGGCAGGTCAGCCACGGGGCACGCTTCTCTCACTCGCTGGGTGTGATGGTTGGTGCAACAGGCCAGATCCCACGAATGTGTGGTTCTGGGGCGGTCGGGTGGGATGGGAAGTTCAGTCACGGTAGTCAGGCCGACGTGCACCATTCAAGTCGTTGTCCACAGGCTGTGCACGGGCGGTGCCCGGCCCGCGGGCAGGGCGTTCGGCGGGGTCGCCGGCGGTTTGACCGAATGGCGTAGCCGCGCGTACCGTAACGAGGTCGAGTTGTCGACGGCTGCTGCCGCCTGCCTCCGATGGGCAAGATCCATGAGAGTCTTCTGCGGATCATGAAGCGGTGCACACTCGGGCGTTGCGAGCTACTCGTGGGCGCACGGTGACAGCCTGTCGACGCCACACGCCCACGTCCCGCGGCCACCGTGGGACACCAAGCATTCCTGGAGCCCCCGAGTGAGCAAGCGCACCTTCCAGCCGAACAACCGTCGTCGCGCGAAGACCCACGGCTTCCGGCTGCGTATGCGGACCCGCGCCGGCCGCGCCATTGTTGCGAACCGTCGCAGCAAGGGTCGCAGCCGCCTGTCGGCTTGAGCGCCTGACCACCGGTCCATGACGTGCTGCCTACCGAGAACCGGCTGAGGCGGCGCGAGGACTTCGCGGCCGCGGTACGCCGAGGACGCCGGGCGGGTCGCCCGCTTCTCGTCGTCCACCTTCGCAGCAACAGCAGCTCATCGGACCCGCACGAGGCGGGGGGAGATGCTCCCCCCGCGCGTGCGGGTTTCGTCGTCAGCAAGGCGGTCGGAAACGCGGTTGTACGTAACCGCGTGAAGCGGCGGCTTCGGCATCTGGTGCGCGAGCGCTTGGCCGAGTTGCCCGCAGGTAGCCTGGTTGTCGTACGGGCGTTGCCGGGCGCGGGCGAGGCTGCCCACGAGGAGCTGGTACGCGACCTGGAGGCCGCCTTGCGGCGGCTGCTTGGAGGGCCTTCGGCATGAAGTACCCGCTGCTGTGGTTGATCAAGCTGTACCAGTGGACCATCAGTCCGATGCTCGGACCGGTGTGCCGCTATTACCCGTCGTGCTCGCACTATGGCTACACCGCGATCGAGCGGCACGGCGCTGTGAAAGGGACGGCACTGACGGCCTGGCGCATTCTGCGCTGCAACCCGTGGTCACCCGGTGGCGTCGACCACGTCCCCGCCCGGAAGCACCCGGTCTGGCACCAGCGTTTGCGTTACCGCTGGCAGCAGCACCGGACCCCGTCCAACGCCCAAGGAGCCTGATGAACTTCCTGGACACGATCCTGAGTCCTCTCTATACCGCTGTCTCCTGGATCATTGTCCAGTTCCACTCGCTGTTCAGCCTGGTCTTCGACGAGGACAGCGGATGGGCCTGGGGTCTATCCATCTTCTTCCTGGTGGTCGTGATCCGGATCGCCTTGATTCCGCTCTTCGTGAAGCAGATCAAGTCGACCCGGAACATGCAGGCGCTTCAGCCGAAGATGAAGGCGATCCAGGAGCGCTACAAGAGCGACAAGCAGCGTCAGTCCGAAGAGATGATGAAGCTCTACAAGGAGACGGGCACGAACCCGCTCTCCAGCTGCCTGCCGATCCTGGCGCAGTCGCCGTTCTTCATTGCGCTCTTCCAGGTGCTGAACCACATCGCGAACAACAAGCCTGTGGGCGTGCTGAGCGCGGAGCAGGTCGACAGTGCGCGTAACGCTTCGGTCTTCGGTGCCCCTATCGCTGCGAAGTTCCTGGACAGCGCCGACAAGGTCGCGGAGCTGAGCGCTTCACTCGTCGATGTGCGCGTCGTCACGGTGATCATGATCCTCATGATGTCGGCGTCGCAGTTCTACACACAGCGCCAGCTGATGACGAAGAACGTCGACCTCACAGTGAAGACGCCGTTCATGCAGCAGCAGAAGATGCTGATGTACGTCTTCCCGATCATGTTCGCTGTCTTCGGCATCAACTTCCCCGTGGGTGTGCTCGTCTACTGGCTGACCACCAACGTCTGGACGCTCGGCCAGCAGATGTTCGTCATCAAGCGCAACCCGACACCGGGCTCCATCGCCTTCCAGCAGCGCCAGGAGAAGCTGCGGGCTGCGGGCAAGCTGAAGGAGGACCCGCAGGAGGTCGAGACGCGGGAGGCTGTCGAGGCGGCGCGCGCTCGGCGGCAGCAGCCCAAGCGTCAGTCGAAGTCCCAGCGTCAGCAGGCCAAGCCGGGTGCCGATGCCGACAGCGGCTCGGACGAGGCGGAGGAGTCGGAGGATGCTGGGCGGCAGCAGCCGAAGTCCCAGCAGAGGTCGGGGCAGAAGTCCGGCCAGAAGTCCGGCCAGAAGAAGTCGGGGCAGCAGCGCAAGGGCGGCCCGCAGCGTCCCAAGCACCCCTCAAAGAAGTAGCGAGAAGGAGCCCATGCCGTGACGGAGACGACGGACACCACGGAAGCGACTGCCGCGGAGGAGACGGATTCGCTGTCCCACCTCGAGCAGGAGGGTGAGATCGCGGCGGACTACCTCGAAGGGCTCCTCGACATCGCCGACCTCGACGGTGACATCGACATGGACGTCGAGGCCGATCGCGCTGCAGTGTCGATCATCAGTGACGGCCCCGGCCGTGATCTGCAGAAGCTGGTCGGCCGGGACGGCGAGGTTCTGGAAGCGCTGCAGGAACTGACGCGGCTTGCGGTGCACCGGGAGACGGGCGACCGCAGCCGGCTGATGCTGGACATCGCCTCTTTCCGTGCCCGTAAGCGTGAGGAACTGGCCGAGCTGGGCGCCAAGGCGGCGCAGGACGCGAAGGGCACAGGGGAGCCTGTGAAGCTGCGCGCGATGACGCCGTTCGAGCGCAAGGTCGTTCATGATGCCGTGAAGGCGGCCGGATTGCGCAGCGAGTCCGAGGGCGAGGAGCCGCAGCGCTGCGTGGTTGTGCTGCCGTGACCGATCGGTCAGCAGCTGGACAGGCGGGGCCGCCGGACGGTGGCGCCGCGAAGGTGGGGGAACTGGCGGAGCTTGCGCCGCCCCCCGAGGCAGCCCGGCAGCTCTTCGGTGATCGTCTTCCGGCGGTGGCGCGCTATGCCGAGCTCCTTGCCGACTCGGGCGTAAGGCGCGGACTGATCGGTCCGCGCGAAGTGCCGCGGTTGTGGGAGCGGCACCTCCTGAACTGTGCGGTGCTCTCTGAGATCGTCCCCGAAGGCGTGACGGTCTGTGACGTCGGTTCAGGCGCCGGTCTGCCAGGCATCCCTCTGGCGCTCGTACGGCCCGACCTCGACATCACCTTGCTTGAGCCGCTGTTGCGGAGGACGACCTTCCTGGAGGAGGTCGTGGAGCTGCTGGGGCTGGAACATGTCTCGGTGGCGCGTGGACGTGCCGAGGAGATGCTGGGCTCCCTGCAGCCGGTGCATGTGGTGACGGCTCGGGCGGTGGCGCCACTGGACCGGCTGGCGGGCTGGGGGGTTCCGTTGCTGCGCCCGTACGGCGAGATGCTGGCGATCAAGGGGGACACGGCCGAGGAGGAGTTGCGGGGCGCCAGGGACGCGCTGCACAAGCTCGGCGTCGTGGAGACGTCCGTGGTGCAGGTGGGTGAGGGAGTTGTGGATCCGCTCTCGACGGTCGTACGCGCCGAGGTCGGGGAGAGCCCCGGCGGTGTGCGTTTCGCGGCCCGCAGGGCGAAGGCGCAGAAGGCTCGCTCGGGACGCGCTGCACGAGGTGGCCGGCGCCGGCGCTGAGCAGAGCCGGCCGGCGCGGGGGCGACGTAGAGGCAGTATGACTGTTCCCTCGATAGGTATGTCCCTCTACTCCATAAAAGCCCTTTAAACTATGCATCGCGGTGTGTCGGCCTGGTGTGCGGGGTCCGACTGTGCATCGTGTTTCACGTGAAACGCCGCTCCCTTTTGCATGGAATCATCAGCCGTGGTCGCGCACATGCCGAGCAGCGTGACCAGAAACCTACGCACAAGTCCCGCTCGTCGGTGGATTCCTCCACAACTGAGCGGGGCTCGCTGGTTCATAACACCGAAAGCATGGCAGGCTCTGTTCAGCACGAGCCTGATGTCGAGGAGAGTGAACCCTTGCGGTCCGACGCCAACACCGCGGGACCGATGACCGATCCGGTCCCCGGCCCCCGTTCTGAATCGGTGGATGTTTCACGTGAAACTCCGCCCCCGATGGACGATACGCCGATCGGTCGCGCCGCCCAGCAGGCGGTAGAGGCGATGAACCGCGCCGGTGAGGGCCTCCCCAGGCCTGAGCAGACGCGGGTGATGGTCGTCGCCAACCAGAAGGGCGGAGTCGGGAAGACCACCACCACCGTGAACCTGGCTGCCTCCCTGGCCCTGCACGGAGCACGCGTGCTGGTCATCGATTTGGACCCGCAGGGAAATGCCTCCACGGCACTCGGCGTCGACCATCACTCCGAGGTGCCGTCGATCTACGACGTGCTGGTGGAGAGCATGCCGCTGGCCGACGTCGTCAAGCCCGTCCCGGATGTGGAGGGACTCTTCTGTGCACCCGCCACCATCGATCTCGCCGGTGCGGAGATCGAGTTGGTGTCACTGGTGGCACGGGAGAGCCGTCTCCAGCGTGCGCTCACCGCGTACGAGCAGCCGCTGGACTATGTGTTGATCGACTGTCCGCCCTCACTCGGTCTGTTGACCGTCAACGCCTTGGTGGCCGGTGCCGAGGTACTCATCCCCATCCAGTGTGAGTACTACGCGCTGGAAG
>DATMEI010000678.1:0-6058 GCA_035556995.1 Streptomyces sp. | reverse complement strand
CTTCGGGCCGATGACGATGCCCTTCTGGCTGGGCCGCTCCAGGAAGATGTTGGCGTGGATGTCCAGCAGCGGCCGGTCGGCGGGACGGTCCTCGCGGGGCAGCATCTCCTCGACGACGACCGCGATGGAGTGCGGCAGTTCGTCCCGTACGCCCTCGAGTGCCGCCTCCCGGATGAGTTCGGCGACCATGACCTGCTCGGGTTCGTCCGTCAGATCACCGTCCGGGTACAGCGGCGGCCCTTCGGGAAGCAGCGGAACGAGCAACTCGGCCAGCAGCGAGACCTGTTGGTCCGCGACGGCCGAGACCGGAACGATCTCGGCCCACTCGACGCCGGTCTCCTTGCCGAGCTGGTCGACGGCGATCAACTGCTCGGCCAGCGCCTTGGAACCGACCAGATCGGACTTGGTGACGACAGCGACCTTCGGGGTCCGCTTGAGCCCCGCCAGCTCGGCGGCGATGAAGCGGTCACCGGGACCGATCTTCTGGTCGGCGGGCAGGCAGAAACCGATGGCGTCGACCTCGGCCCACGTCGTACGTACGACGTCGTTGAGCCTCTCCCCCAGCAGCGTGCGCGGCTTGTGCAGACCAGGGGTGTCGACCAGGACGAGCTGCGCCTCGGGACGGTGCACGATGCCCCGCACCGTGTGCCTGGTGGTCTGCGGGCGGTTGGAGGTGATCGCGACCTTCGTGCCCACCAGAGCGTTGGTGAGCGTCGACTTGCCCGCGTTCGGGCGGCCTACGAAGCACGCGAAGCCGGAGCGGTGCGGCGCCTCGGCGGCCTCGTCTGCGGGCGAAGCGGGGGAAGGTGCATCCATGGCGACCATTGTCCCCGATCGGGTGAGTGCCCCTGACCGACGGTCGCGCTCAGCCCGCCGCCACAGTCGCCCGCAGGTTCCCGTCCAGGCCCGCCAGCAGCACGGTCGTGGGTTCGCCCGACAGGTCATGCACGGCGGAAAGATCCGCGGCGGGGATCAGCTCCGCCTCCGTGACGACCGCCGCGGCCTCCAGCGACGCGGCTCCGGACGCCACCGCCATCGCCACTGCCGTCTGCAGGGCGCTCAGCTGGAGCGACGCCAGAGCAACGGAACCCGCCACATACGTACGCCCGGTCTCGTCCCGCACCGCCGCACCCTCCGGCACGCCGTTGCGTGCGCGGGCACTGCGCGCGAGCGTGAGGAGCTTGCGGTCTTCGGGATCCAGCGCCTGGTCACTCATGCGACCGAGCATATGCCGCAGCCCTGCGGGGCCCTCCAGGGGTGTGCACAGGGACGGACTCACGCCCGGTCGAGCAGCAGCCGTTCCCTACGGGGCAGCCCGGCGACGACCAGATCGTAGGAGTCCTCGATCAGCTCCCTGACCATGCGATCCGGGAGCGTGCCGTCGAGGGTGACGGTGTTCCAGTGCCGCTTGTTGAGGTGATAGCCCGGCGTGACGGCCGGATGTGCGTTCCTCAGCTGCACGGCCAGCTCCGGCTCGCACTTGAGGCTCACCGTCAACGGGCTGCCGTCGAGCGCGCTGATCGCGAAGATCTTCCCCCCGACCTTGAACGTGGACACCTCGGGACCGAACGGCCATTCCTCGCCCGCACCGTTCAGCCCGAGGCAGTACGTCCGCAACTCATCCGGCGTCATACGACAACCCTCCCACCAGCCGGACACCTATGCCCTCCCGTAACCGGTTGACCGAAGCTGTGATGCCCGCAGCCGCCGACGGCGCGCCGGAGCGGCACGCCCCGCACCCACCACCGCACAGACGCGCCCCGCACCGCGAACCCACGCTCACACGTTGGCCGACTCGTCCGCCGACTGATCACCGGCCGCCCCCGCGGAGCGAACCGGCTCCACCAGCACCGTGACGATCCTGTTCCGCCGCCCCGCCGGAGCCTCCGCCGTCAGCCGCAGCGCGGTCAGCGTCGGGTCGGAGCGGTCCTCCGTGACGTCCACCGTCGCCGTCGCTCCCGCGATGGGAACCCGGCCCAGCGACTTCGCCAGCAGGCCGCCGACCGTCTCCACGTCCTCGTCGTCCAGACCGACGAGGTCGTAGAGCTCGCCCAGGTCGCCGATGTCGAGCCGGGCTGTGACGCGGTAGCTGCCGTCGCCCAGGTCGTCCACGGGCGGCAGTTCACGGTCGTATTCGTCGGTGATCTCACCGACGATCTCCTCCAGGATGTCCTCGATCGTGACGATCCCGGCCGTACCGCCGTACTCGTCGATGACGACGGCCACGTGGATGCGGTCCTGCTGCATCTCGCGCAGCAGATCGCCCGCGTTCTTGGTGTCGGGTACGAACGCCGCAGGCCGCATCGCCGTGGAGACGAGCTCCGTCTCCGCCTCGCGGCTGATGTGCACTCTGCGCGCCAGGTCCTTGACGTAGACGATGCCGACGATGTCGTCCTCGCTCTCCCCCACGACCGGGACTCGGGAGAATCCGGAGCGCAGTGCGAGAGTCAGTGCCTGCCTTATCGTCTTGAACCGCTCGATGGTGATCAGGTCGGTGCGCGGAACCATCACCTCGCGCACGATCGTGTCGCCGAGCTGGAAGACGGAGTGCACCATCTTCCGTTCCTCGGCCTCGATCAGCGACTCCTGCTCCGCCAGGTCGACCATCGCCCGCAGTTCCGCCTCGCTCGCGAACGGGCCCTTGCGGAAGCCCTTTCCGGGGGTCAGCGCGTTACCCACGAGGATCAGCAGCTGCGGCACAGGACCCAGAATGCGGACGAGCGGCACCAGTACGTACGAGGCGGCCGTGGCCGTGTTCAGCGGGTGCTGGCGGCCGATGGTGCGGGGCGAGACTCCGATCGCCACGTAGCTGACCAGCACCATCACGCCCATCGCGACGACGAGGGACTGCCATGTCCCCTCGAGGACCCGCAGGCAGGTGTAGGTGACCAGGACGCCCGACGCCACCTCGCAGGCGACGCGCACCAGCAGCGCCAGGTTGAGATAGCGGGTCGGGTCTGCGGCCACGACCGCGAGGCGCTCCGCACCGCGGCGTCCCTGCCGGACGGCCTCCTCCGCGCGGTAGCTGGTCGTCCGCGCGAGACCGGCCTCCGCACAGGCGGCGAGCCAGGCGAGGACGACCAGGAGGATCGCCGCAGCGATGAACTGTGCGGTCATGATGTGGTCGTGGGGGCCGGGGACGGGCCGGTCAGGCCCTGCTCTTCACGCCAGCCGTCCAGAATCGCGGACTGCAGGCTGAACATCTCGGCCTTCTCGGCCGGCTCCTCGTGGTCGTAGCCCAGCAGATGCAGCACACCGTGCACGGTGAGCAGTTGAAGCTCCTCGTCCATGGAGTGCTGCGTCGGGGCGTCCGCCCCCTGCCGCTCGGCGACCTCCGGGCACAGGACGATGTCGCCGAGCAGACCCTGAGGGGGATCCTCCTCGTCCCGTACGGGCGGGCGCAGTTCGTCCATCGGGAAGGACATCACGTCGGTCGGGCCCGGCAGGTCCATCCACTGCAGATGCAGCTGCTCCATGGCGTCCGCATCTATGACGATCACCGAGAGCTCGGAGAGGGGGTGGATGCGCATGCGGCTGAGGGCGTAGCGCGCGATGTCGAGGAGCGACTGCTCATCGACTTTCCGCCCGGATTCGTTGTTGACGTCGATCGTCATGGTGGCGTGGGACTCAGCGCTTTCCGTTGGTGCTGCTGCTGGTGGTTCGGTCGCCGGACTTGCCGGCGGGGACGCTGTGCACACCGCCGGCATCGGCACGTACGTCGAACCGCTCGTAGGCGTCGACGATGCGGCCGACGAGCTTGTGACGCACCACGTCGGAGCTGTCGAGGTGCGAGAAGTTCACGTCCTCCACGCCGTCGAGGATCTCCCGCACCTGCCGCAGACCGCTCTTGCCGCCGGGCAGGTCGACCTGCGTGACGTCGCCGGTGATCACGATCTTCGATTCGAAGCCGAGCCGGGTGAGGAACATCTTCATCTGCTCGGGATTGGTGTTCTGCGCCTCGTCGAGAATGATGAAGGCGTCATTAAGGGTTCTGCCGCGCATGTATGCCAGAGGTGCGACCTCGATCGTCCCCGCGGCCATCAGGCGCGGGATGGAATCCGGGTCGAGCATGTCGTGCAGGGCGTCGTAGAGCGGGCGCAGATAGGGGTCGATCTTCTCGTAGAGCGTCCCGGGAAGGAATCCCAGCCGCTCCCCCGCCTCGACCGCGGGCCGGGTCAGGATGATGCGGTTGACCTGCTTGGACTGCAGGGCCTGAACGGCCTTGGCCATCGCGAGGTAGGTCTTGCCCGTGCCGGCCGGGCCGATGCCGAAGACGACCGTGTGCTTGTCGATCGCGTCGACGTACCGCTTCTGGTTGAGCGTCTTGGGGCGGATCGTACGGCCGCGGTTGGAGAGGATGTTCTGCGTGAGCACCTCGGCCGGGGTCTCCGTGCCGGAGCCCGTGCCGTCCCTCTGGTCGCGGAGCATCGCGATCGTACGTTCGACCGCGTCTTCCGTCATGGGCTGACCGGTGCGCAGGACCAGCATCATCTCGTCGAAGAGGCGCTGGATGAGGTCGACCTCCGCGGCCTCCCCGGTCGCGCTGATCTCGTTGCCGCGCACGTGGATGTCGGCGGCGGGGAAAGCCTGCTCGATCACTCGCAGCAGGGAGTCACCTGAACCCAGCACGGTCACCATCGGGTGTTTGGCCGGAACGGTGAAACGGGCAGTCGCCTGCGGGGACCCCGCCTGATTCGTCGTTGTCTGCGTCATGGGTGACCCGGTCGGGCCTTCCTCATCCCTCTCTGCGTCAGCGTGCGATGGGCTTTCAAGAATACGACGCCCGACTGACAAGCCAGAACGCTTTTGCGGTGCGTGCACGGCTTCGCCGCGGGCGTCCGCCCTGAGCGGAGGTGGCGGTGCCGTCGCGGACGCAGGCCCCCGCACTGCCGCCGGCGGGGTCGCCCCCGGCGGCGGCTCCGGCCGAACCGGGACGAAGGTGTCTTCGCGCCTGCGATCCGGCCCTCAGCCGGCGAAGCCGGAAACCCACCGGCCTCCCGCAGGTCGCCTACGCGCGGGAACCGCCCCGCCCGAAGCCGATCGTGGGGACTGCCCGGCGCAGTGCCGTGGGGCGTCCGCAGCCGGTGAGGACCGCGTCCAGGAAGGCGTAGGCGCCCGCTCCGTCCAGTCCGTCCGGTCCGCCCTGTCCGCCCTGTCCGTCTGCTCCGTCCCGCGGCCGGGTCCCGCGCCACCAGGCCGCGATCTCGGACCAGCCGGGTGCCGAGAGCGACCCCCCGAACTCCTGGACGGACAGGGCTGCCGTCAGCCCCGCGAAGGCCAGCCGGTCCGCGAGCGGCCAGCCTGCGAGGGCGCCCATGACGAAGCCCGCGACGAAGACGTCACCGGCGCCGGTCGTGTCCAGGGCGTCGACGGGGATGGCGGGGATCTCCGCGGTCTCTCCCGTTGCCGAGTCGACGGCGTAGGAGCCCTGCGATCCGAGAGTGACGACGGCGAGGGGCACACGGTCGCCGAGCGCGCGGGCCGCGGCGCGCGGGCAGTCGGTGCCCGTGTAGCGCATCGCCTCCTCCGCGTTGGGCAGGAACGCCTCGCAGTGCGCCAGGTCGGGCAGGGCGTTCAGGTCCCAGCGGCCGGTGTCGTCCCAGCCGACGTCGGCGAAGATCCGGCTGCCGTCGCGGGCGGCGGTGGCGATCCACTCCTGGGCCTCGCCGGGGACGAGGGACGTCACGCAGGCGCGGGCGGGCGGCGGGCAGTCGGGGGCCTCCGGGTCGTACGCCGTCGCTGCGTCCCTGGCCGGGGCCTCGTGCCCGTGGGAGATCATCGTGCGCTCGCCCTCGTACGCCATGGAGACCGTCACCGGCGAGTGCCATCCCGGGACGGTGTGGGAGTAGGTGAGGTCGATGCCCTCGCCTTTCTCCAGCGCCTCCCGGCAGTAGTCGCCGTACATGTCGTCGCCGAAGGCCGCGGCGAGCGAGGTGCGGAGCCCGAGCCGGGCCAGCGCGGTGGCCATGTTGGCCACGCCGCCAGGGCTGGAGCCCATGCCGCGCGCCCATGATTCGGTGCCGCGTACGGGTGCGGAGTCGAGGCCGGTGAAGATGAT
>DATMEI010000677.1:0-4651 GCA_035556995.1 Streptomyces sp. | reverse complement strand
ATACTCGCTCTTCCCGGACTCCCCGGCCTCCTCCGGACCTCCCGGAGTCTGAGCGCTTGCGGCGAGGGGCTCGCCCTGAGCCGCCACCCGCTGGGCCTCTGCCTTCTTGGCGCGCCGCCGCAGGATGATCATCGAGGTGAGTCCGAAGAGCACTGCGGCCACCAGTCCGAGCCAGGAGAAGCGCTTGAGCCAGGCCTCGGCGACGATGCCGACGTAATAGATGACAGCTGTGGTGCCGCCGGCCCAGACGATGCCGCCCAGGACGTTGGCGATGGCGAACTTCCAGTACGGCATCTTCAGTACGCCGGCGAGAGGCCCGGCGAAGATCCGCAGCAGCGCCACGAAGCGCCCGAAGAAGACCGCCCACATCCCCCAGCGTTCGAACGACCGCTCCGCGGCGGCCACATGGTGCTCCCCGAAGTGCCGTGGGAATTTCCGCCCGAGCCACGCCAGGAGCGGTTTGCCGCCCTTGCGTCCGATCGCGTATCCGATGGAGTCCCCGACGATCGCGCCCGTCGTCGCGCATGCGCCGAGGATCAGGGGATCGATCTCACCGTGCTGGGATGCCAGAAGCGCCGAGCTGACGAGGACGATCTCGCCGGGGAGCGGGATGCCCAGGCTCTCCAGCCCGATCACCACCCCCACGAGGAGATAGACGCTCACGGCGGGCACAGTCTCGAGCCACTCCTGGACGTGCAACTGGGCATCCTCCCGCCGGTGTCGGGCGCGGGAGGCAGTCGTACCGTCAGGCAACCCGCGCACGCGCCCCGCACAGAACGGGCACACGTTCCGGCAGCCTAACCGATCCGTGGAAACAGCGGCTCCCGCCGCCGCGAACGCCCCGTGGACGGGCGGAGAACCGCTCCCGCGGTGGTCAGCCGTGCGGGCGGAGAGTCCAGACGATGGTCATCTCGCCTGTGACGGCACCGTCCTCGCGCGTGATGGACACATGCACCGGGAACTCCGGCCGCTCCCCCGCATCCAGTTCGGTCAGCACCTCTGCGACGGACCTGCCGAGTTCGGCCGTCGCCGTCACAGGCCCCATGGCCAGCTTCTTGTAGCCGATCTCCGCGCGTACGGCCAGCGGCACCGCCCGCTGGAGCTGATCACCGAAGGCGCTCAGGACGATGGCGCCGCTGGCCGACTCGGCGAGCGTGAACATCGCCCCGGCGTGCGGGCCGCCCACGTGGTTGTGGAACGCGCTCTGGTCGGGCATGACGACGACCGCGCGCTCGGCGCTGGTCTCGGTGAACTCAAGGTTGAGGGTGGCAACCATCGGCACGGTGGCGGCCATCATTTCGCCGATGGACGGGAGTGATTCTGTGGACATGACGGGGACGTTACCACCGAGTAACCATGATCCGTAAGCCCTTCCGCCGCATCGGCGGCCGGTCAGGTCAGCCGATGGTGAAGGCGCCGTCGGGCGGCTCGGGAGAGGGCCTGGCGTCAGCGTCCTGGACGGGCGCCCTCCCCTCGGCGAGCGGCTTGAGCGCAGGCCCGTGCACCACCCGCGCGGGGAAGACGTCCGAGGCGGTGAGGCGGGCGAGTTCGGTGACGGGAAGCGGGTCGTGCGAGGCCAGCACGACGGTGTTGCCGAACCGCCGGCCGCGCAGGACGGCGGGCTCTGCGATGAGGCACAGGTGCGCGAAGACCTCGCCGAGGGTGGCCAGTTGCGAGCCGACGAAGGGGAAGGGCGCGGTGTCGGCGAGGTTGGCGATGTAGACGCCGTCCGGGCGCAGGACGCGGCAGGCCGAACGTGCGTAGGAAAGCGTGGTCAGGTGCGCCGGTACGTGTACGCCTCCGTAGACATCGGCGATCACCACGTCCGTGCAGCCGGCCGGTGAGGCGTCGAGGAAGCTGCGGGCGTCCTGCGGGTCGAGGGTGATTCCGGAATCGGCGGGCAGCGGCAGATGTTCCTCGACGAACGCGGTGAGCGCCCGGTCCGTCTCGGCCACCCGCTGGCGGGATCCGGGCCGGGTTGCGGTGACGTAGCGGGGCAGGGTGAGTGCGCCGCCGCCGAGGTGCAGGACGTCCAGAGGGCGGCCGGGTGGCGCCGCCAGGTCGACGGTGTGTGCGATGCGGCGCGCGTACTCGAACTCGAGATGCGTGGGGTCACGCAGATCGACGTACGACTGGGGCGTGCCGTCGACCGTGAGCAGCCAGGCGCCCTCCTGGTCGACGTCCGGCAGCAGCTTGGCGGTGCCGGACTCCACGGTCCGCGTCACGGGTATCGGTTCGGTCGGCTCTGTCGGTTCCTGCACGGTCCCATTGTGCGGGTGGCCGGAGCCGGGCCGTAGGTGGGCTGCGCAGCCCACCTACGGCCCGGCCGGTTCACTCCGCGCCGACCTCCGTCACCCTGCCCGCGCCGACGGTGCGCCCGCCCTCACGGACGGCGAATCCGAGACCGGGCTCCAGCGGCACCTCGTGACCGAGCTCGACGTGGAGCGTCACGGTGTCGCCGGGCAGAGCGATGCCGTCCTCGCCCAGGCCGATGTCACCGACCACATCCGCGGTGCGCAGATAGAACTGCGGCCGGTACCCGCTGTGCACGGGAGTGCGGCGGCCGCCGTCCGCCGTCGGCAGGAAGTGGACCTCGGCCGTGAAGCGGCGCCGTGGTGTGACACTGCCCGGCACCGCGACGATGTGCCCGCGCCGGACGGTCTCCCGTGGCACGCCGCGCAGCAGCAGCGCCACACTGTCACCAGCCTGTGCTTCGTCCATCGGCTTGCCGAAGGTCTCCACACCGGTCACGACGGTCTCCGTCTCCGCACCGACCACCTCCACGCGGTCGCCGACCCGCACCCGGCCGCGCTCGACGGCTCCGGTGACGACGGTTCCGCGTCCGGTGATCGTCAGCACGTTCTCCACCGGAAGCAGGAACGGGGCGTCCACGTACCGCTCGGGTACGGGGACGTAGGTGTCGACGGCGTCCAGCAGCGCCTCGATGGCTCCGCTCCAGCGCGGGTCGCCCTCCAGCGCACGGAGCCCGGAGACCCGTACGACGGGAAGGGTGTCCCCGGCGTAGCCGTGAGCGGTCAGCAGTTCGCGGACCTCCAGCTCGACCAGCTCGGTCAGCTCCTCCTCGCCCGCGTCGGCCTTGTTCAGGGCGACGACGACGTGCTCGACGCCGACCTGCCGCGCCAGCAGCACGTGCTCGGCGGTCTGCGGCATCACTCCGTCGACGGCCGAGACGACGAGGATCGCCCCGTCCAGCTGGGCCGCGCCGGTCACCATGTTCTTGATGAAGTCGGCGTGCCCTGGCATGTCGACATGCGCGTAGTGCCTGGTGTCGGTCTCGTACTCGACGTGCGCGATGGTGATGGTGATGCCGCGGGCCGCCTCCTCGGGCGCCTTGTCGATGCGGTCGAAGGGGACGAACGCGCCGGAGCCGCGGTCGCTGAGGACCTTGGTGATGGCGGCGGTCAGTGTCGTCTTGCCGTGATCGACGTGGCCCATGGTGCCGATGTTCAGGTGCGGCTTGGTGCGCACGTATGCCTGCTTGGGCATGGTGGTCTTCCTCGTCTGCTGCGCGCATTCGCCTTCCGGGCGGCGCGCGGTGGGAACGGGACCCCGGAAACCGGCCGACCCTCCCCCTGCGGGGTCCTCGGTGCGATCCGGGAAGGGTCAGCCTCGGGCGCCGTCGGCGGCTGCGGCGGTGTGCCTGCAGACCGGGAAAGCGGCAGCCCCCAGCGCGTCCGCTGCTGCGGACGTCGCTGCGAGAAGGGCCTGCCGGAACATGTAAGTGATGCTGACGCCCCAACGGCCGTACGTCGACTGATTTTTCCGGTCACCGGCCGTGCCCCCGCGTACCTGCCGGACGCCCCCGCGAAGCCGCCGCTCGGCGGGGGTACAGGCGTGTGATGCGGCGGATCGCCGGGCCGCGGACACCGGTGCCGGACGGCTCTCGCCGCACGCTCTCGTCGGGCGGGCGGTCACTTCCGTCCGTTACGCTCGCCGACGTGCCCGCCCCCGCCACGCAGCCAGAGCAGTCAGACGGATCTCCCAGCCGGCTGGCTCAGACGCTGCTCTCCCCCAGGTGCCGCCTCGCACTGCTGCTGGCGCTCCTGTGCGCCGGGGGAATATCGATGCTGGTGTACGAACCGCAGCGGTTCGTCACGCACGGCCTGCCCCCGCATCTCTCGGGCGGCCTGGCAGGTGTCCTCTTCACTGTGGCGTACGGGCTGTGCACGGCCGCTTTCGTGCCGCGCCCCGTACTCAACATCGCCGCCGGTGCCCTCTTCGGCATCGAAGCCGGCACGGTCTCGGCCGTCATCGGTACGGTGATCGGCTCGGGCATCGCCTTCGGGCTCGGCAGAATACTCGGCCAGGACGCGCTGCGTCCCCTGCTGCGGGCCCGCTGGCTGGCCGCAGCCGACCGCCAGCTGAGCCACCACGGGTTCCGCTCGATGCTCGTCATCCGGCTGCTCCCCGGGGTCCCCTTCGCGGCGTCCAACTACGGTGCGGCGGTCTCCCGCATGAGCTGGCCGGCCTTCCTCGCCGCCACAGCGCTGGGCGTGATCCCCAACACCGCCGCATATGTGATCGCGGGCAGTCACGCCGCCGCACCCACGTCCCCCGTCTTCCTCGCCGCTTTCGGCTTCATCGCCCTGTCAGGGCTCGGCGGCGTCGTCATCGCCTGGCGCAAGCGCGC